>JAUNLL010000044.1 GCA_030532275.1 Peptoniphilus sp.
CAAAAAAATACAATGTAAATATTGTAGGAGGATCTATTGCAAATATTGTAGGTGACAAACTGTACAATACCAGCTATGTTTACGATAGAGAAGGTAATTTAGTATCCGAATACAATAAAGTTCATCTATTTACTCCTTCGGGAGAGCACAACTATTTTGAATTTGGTGACAAATTGGCTACATTTGAACTTGATGGAGTGAAATGCGGTCAAATCATATGTTATGATCTGAGATTTTTAGAATGGATCAGAATGAACGCTTTGGAAGGTATAAGCCTTTTGTTCGTTCCTGCAGCGTGGCCAGAAGTCAGAAATCTTCATTGGGACATATTGAACAGAACAAGAGCTATTGAAAATCAAATGTTCGTAGCTTGTGTTAACAGCACCGGAAAAGCCGGAGAAGGTAAATTTGGAGGACATAGTGCCATAATCGATCCTTGGGGAGAATATATTGTAGAACCTGATGATGAGGAAGAAGTTAAGACAGGTGAGATAGATCTTTCCATAATAAAGGATATCAGAGAGAGAATAAACGTATTTAGAGATAGAAGAAAAGATTTATATAATTTGAAATAGGTGATTTAAATGAAATTTTTATTGAATAAAGAAACACTTTCTGTAGATTTTAAAGATGTTTATATAATAGGATATGCAGGAAGAGATATGAAAAAAACTCAAGAACACATAGATGAGTTGGAAAGAGATTTAGGAGTTAAACCACCTAAGAGAATACCTACAATATTTGAGTGTTCAAATGAATTAGTTACACAAGAAGAGGATTTAAAGTTTGTAGGCGATATGACTTCAGGAGAATGTGAATACATAATCATTAAATCTGCAGATAAAATCTACATAACTTTAGGTTCAGACCATACTGATAGAAAACTTGAAAGCGTTGATATGTCAAAGGCTAAGCAAGTATGTGTTAAGCCCGTTGCAAGAGAAGTTTGGGATTATGAAGAGGTAAAAGATCACTGGGATGATATATTGCTTAAATCCTATATAACTGTAGATGGTGAAGAAAGAGTTTATCAAGATGGGAAATTAGCAGATATTTTACCTGTTGAAAAAATTCTTCAAGAACTGGATGAAAGAGTTGGAAATACTGAAGATATATTGGTATTTTCCGGAACAGTTCCCCTTAAAGACGGATTTGTTTATGGAGAAAAATTCAGATCTGAAATGGTAGATGAAAAGTTAGACAGAAAAATAGAATTAGAATATGCAGTTAATGTAATAGGTGTGGAGGAACTATAATGAAAAAAATTATTTCTAAAATTTTAGTATTGGCGATTATGTTAGGATTGTTAGCAGGATGTTCAGGTGGAAATTCAAGTTCAGGAAAAACAGAATCTACCTCTACAGGTGGCGGAGATAAGATAGAAATAAAAATAGCATGTGTTGGAAACGAAGATCACCAATCTACCGTTGCAGCAAAATTGTTTAAAGAAAAATTAGAAGAAAAATCAGAAGACTTTAAAGTTGATATATATCCCAATGCTTCATTGGGTGGAGAAAGAGAAGCAGCTGAAGGTGTTAAACTTGGAACTATTCAAATGACCATAGTTACATCAGATGGAACTTTACCTGCATGGGTACCTGACATTCAAGTTTTGTCAATTCCCTACTTATTTGAAAATGCAGAGAAAGCATATACAGCTCTTGACGGAATAATCACAGAAAAATTAAATCCTAAATTCGAAGAAGCAGGATTTAAACACTTGGCATATGGAGAACTTGGATTTAGACACTTCACAAACTCCAAGAGAGAAATAAACAGTGCTGAAGACTTAAAGGGTCTATCAATCAGAGTTCAAGAAGCTCCCATCTGGTTTGCACTTCTTGAAAGCTTAGGAGCATCAGCAGTTCCCGTATCCTTTAACGAATTATACACAGCTCTTCAACAAGGTATGTGTGACGGACAAGAAAACCCCATAGCATCAATTGCAACTTCAAAGTTCAACGAAGTTCAAGAACATTTAGCTTTAGACGGACATACTTATGCAGCAGTAAGCTACATAATGAACAAGGATTTCTTTGATGGATTAACTGAAGAACAACAAGAAGCTATCCAAAGTGCATCAACTGAATCTGCAGTAGAACAAAGAAAAGTAGTTTCTGAAAAAGAAGCTGAATATCTACAACAACTAAAAGATAGCGGAATGAAGGTTACAGAACCTGATAAAGCATCCTTCGTAGAAGCTACAAAGGATATTTACACTTCACCGGAAGTTCAAAAACTTGTATCTCCGGACTTCGTAGATGAAGTAAGAGAAGCTATTAAATAAGTGGTGATTTAATGAAATTTTTAGAAAAGATTCTAAAATTTGTAATGATAGCAAGCTCAGCGGTGCTTGCTATAGTTACATTTTTGCAAGTATTTATGAGGTTCGTGTTCTCCAATCCTGTGGGTTGGGGACAGGACATCATAAGACTTAGTTTTGTATATCTCGTATTTTTGGGATCGGCTTATTGTCTTAAGACGGGAGATCATCTGAATATAGACTTGATTTTTAGCTTTTTATCAAAAAAAGCAGGCAAGATGTTAAATTTGATTATTTATGTGATATTGTTATTCTTCTTTATATTTTTGTTAATATTCGGAATAAAATTCACGACCACAGGTAAGACACAACTTGCTCCCTATACGGGAATATCCATGATGTATTACTACATGAGCATACCCATAAGTGCATTCTATATGATTTTGTACTGCCTAGAACTCATAAGAGATGCTGTTAAAGGCTATAAAGAAGAAGTTAAAAAAGGAGATGCGAATTTATGATTATAATACTAATTTTATTTATATCATTTTTCATAGGTTTTCCCATAGCTTTTTCTCTTGGATTAGTATCTCTTGGACAAATTGCAGTTGACGGGTATCCTTTGTTGGTAGTAATACAAAGAATGTTCACAGGAGTGGACAGTATTGCTTTGACGGCAATTCCCCTCTTTATACTTTCCGGAGGATTGATGTTAAAGGGAGGAATGAGTGATAGAATAGTAAATTTTGCAGACTTGTTAATAGGGCATTTTCCCAGCGGTCTTGCAATGGTAAGTATACTTGCATGTATGTTTTTTGCGGCGATAACGGGATCGGCAATTGCTGCTACGGCGGCAATCGGAGGTATCATGATACCCATAATGGTTGAAAAGGGATATGACAAAGAATTTTGTGCTCCCCTTCTTGCCACTGGAGGTTCCATAGGACCGATAATTCCGCCCAGTATTCCACTTCTGATATACGGAGTAATGGCCAACGTCAGCGTTGCGAAGTTATTTATCGGAGGATTTATCCCGGGAATATTGATGGGTTTGGCGCTCATGGTATACTCATATTTTGTAGGAAAGAAAAGAAATTACATAGGAAGAACTGAAAGAGCTCCTCTAAAGGATATATTAATAGCGGCAAAAGATGCACTGCTTGCCTTGGTAATGCCCATAATAATCATAGGCGGTATCATGAGCGGTTACTTCAGCCCGACAGAATCAGCCACAGTAGCAACATTCTATGCTTTAATAGTGGGAATGTTCATATATAGAGAATTAAAACTTTCAGACTTACCTGCAATCTTGCTTGATGCGGCAAAAGCGACAGGACAAGTACTTTTAGTAGTAGGATTTGCATCCTTGTTTACTTGGGTACTTACAGTTAACAACGTTCCTCAATCAGTAGGAGCTTTCTTAGGAAATAACATCAATTCAAAAATCGTATTGCTCTTGGTAATAAATATAATTTTATTAATAGCAGGTACATTTATAGACACCACAAGTGCGGTGGTAATATTCACTCCTCTGTTCTTGCCTCTATGTCAAGCCTTTGGAATAGACTTAGTTCATTTCGGACTTGTAATGGTGGTAAACTTGACCATAGGAATGTGTACACCTCCCCTTGGAGTATGTCTGTTTGTATCAGGTTCAATAGCAAAGGTTTCATTGAAGGATCAAATGAGAGATCTTGTTCCACAGCTTGTGGTATTGATATTCATACTTTTGCTCATAACCTACATACCTGATATAGTGTTAATACTTCCCAATATGTTTATAAATTAGAAATTTTCGACAAAAAGTGCGTAATTTGTAATATGCAGATTACGCATTTTTTATTGGGTATTAAAAATAAATGTTCGTCACAGACAAGGGAGATTGTGAAAAATTTATTAATATAGTTGAAATTTTAAAAATAATATTTATAATGTAGTAAGATAGTATATTATTTTAATTTATTGTTTAATAAGTTATTTAGGAGTTAATTATAATAAATTTAGGAGGTTATTCATGAAAGGTTTTGCGATGTTAGGTATTGGTAAAACGGGATGGATTGAAAAGCCGGAGCCTGAGATAGGACCTTTGGATGCTTTGGTAAAACCCATAGCATTGGCTCCGTGCAGTTCAGATGTTCATACTGTTTGGGAAGGTGCCATTGGAGATAGAAAGGACATGATTCTCGGTCACGAAGCTACTGGAGAAGTTGTTAAAGTCGGTGAGTTGGTAAAGGAATTAAAGCCTGGAGATAGAGTGCTTGTGCCTGCAATAACACCGGATTGGAGCTCTCTTGAAGCTCAAGCGGGATATCCCATGCATTCAAGCGGAATGTTGGCAGGATGGAAGTTTTCCAACTTCAAAGACGGAGTTTTCGGTGAATTGTTCCATGTAAATGATGCAGATGCCAATTTAGCACTTATACCTGAGGGTGTGGATCCTGTACTAGCTACTATGCTTTCAGACATGGTTCCCACAGGATTCCACGGAGTTGAACTTGCAGATGTGCAATTTGGAGATGAAGTTCTTGTAATTGGTATAGGACCTGTGGGATTGATGGCGGTAGCCGGAGCAAATTTGAGAGGAGCATCGAGAATTTATGCAGTGGGAACTAGACCTAATTCTGTGGAAGCTGCTAAATTCTATGGAGCTACGGACATCATAAGCTATAAAGAAGGATCCATATCTGAACAAATATTGGAACTTACAAAGGGACAAGGTGTGGATAGAGTAATAATCGCAGGCGGAAATGTAGATACCTTTGAAGAAGCTGTCAAAGCTCTAAAACCCGGCGGAAGAATAGGAAATATAAACTACCTTGACGGTGGAGATTATATAAAGATCCCAAGAGTTGAATGGGGAGTGGGAATGGGACATAAAGCCATAGTGGGCGGATTGACTCCCGGTGGAAGATTGAGAATGGAAAAACTTGCAAAATTAGTATCCACAGGAAAACTTGATCTTTCTAAACTGATCACTCACAGATTCGAAGGGTTTGAACACGTCGAAGAAGCGTTGATGTTGATGAAGGACAAGCCAAGAGATCTGATTAAACCCGTTGTAGTCGTTGCTGAAGACCTGATGGAAAAATAATAGTTGAAAGTATTAATTATATCAGGATTTTTAGGAAGCGGAAAAACTACCTTTATTCAAAATTTTTCTAAAAGAGTTGACGATATAGCAATTTTAGAAAATGATTACGCCAAGGCGAATATCGATAGAGATCTGCTCAAATCCGACAACAACGTGATTTCCCTTGAAGAGGGTTGTATTTGTTGCAGCAAGAAATCTGATTTTGCAACTACTGTTTTGACAATTTCAAATACCGTAAATCCTCAATACCTGGTGATAGAACCCACGGGCGTAGGCTATTTGTCCAAGGTAATAGACAATATCAGATCTGTGCAATACGAACAGATAGAGATGCTAAGTCCCATAACCATAGTGGATTATTACACCATTGATGAAACTTTGAAGGAATATGGCGAGCTGTTCATAGACCAAGTGAAAAACGCAGGACACATACTGTTGTCAAAAACTGAAAATGTAAGCGAAGAAAGCATAAGGGCAGCTGTAAAAAAACTTGAAAAATTCACAGAGGGCAAGGTGTACACAGATCACTACTCCACATTCTCCACAGAGCAATGGGAGGATCTGTTGAAGGGATATGATTACAGCAATTTGAGTCTGAATACATCCTCAGAGGTATCCATGCAAAGTTACAGTTATAAAGAAGTTTTCTTTAACAGCTTTCAAGATGTTGGCACGGTTTTTAATGCGGTTTGTTCAGGTAGATTCGGAAAGCTCGTAAGGGCGAAGGGATTTATTGAAGTTGGAGATAAAATTGTGAAGGTGGATGTGGTTCAGGGCAAGTTCACCATAGAGCGTTATGATGGTGAAAGGCCGGAGATGAACATTGTATTTTTAGGATCGGATTTGGATAAGCATGCCTTTGATGTTTTATTTAAATAAAAATAAAACTTCCTCAGTTAATTGAGGAAGTTTTTTTGTTGTTATGAATAGCTTACTGAATTTGCATATTTTTCAGCAAGGAATTTTTTCTTGACTATATAGAGGGATGCTCTGGTGGCTTCCATGTAGGGGTTGAGTAGTACAAATCCCAGGTTCAAGAGGATGGAGGAGAGAATTATCCAACCGATGAAGGAGATATTCAGCAAAAATATGTTGAATTTGTCATCTTGTGAAAGTTCTCTGCTCATGGCAATGGCTTCTTTCAGACTGAGGTCGGGGTCGTCTGCCAAGACGTAGGGAACGAAGTAGTATTCATGGAATTTTATTATTCCAGGCACGATTAAGAGCAAAGTCCACAGAAATATATAGATATCCTTTATAAGTAATTTTATCGCCAGACGGCTCCATGTTCCGTCTTTAAAGGGAGAGATGAGGTAGGATATGTTTGAGTCGTACTGATATCCCTTTATGAAGTACCTCTTCAGTCCCACGGACATGGGTCTGACCACAAAGAGGGACATCAGCATAAAAAACAGGGACATGCCGGCAAATATCATGGGTTCTACCAATAATGTGAGGCTGTTGTTCAATTTGTTGAGCAAGACCACATTATCTCCCAAGAAGGTTTTCAGAAATTTAGACAACTTTGAATTTTCAAAGATATCGATTTGAAATTCCTTCTGATTGTCAAGAGGGTACTCCTCTTCGTATATGTAGCTGTCCTTTATATCCACGCTTATGTTTGTGTAGGATGTATCATCACCGAATATGGATGAAAGCAAAAAGAATATAAGACATACTATTATAGCGTCCTTAGGATATCTTCTCAAAAATTCCTTAGCGTTGTTTTTTAAGAATTTTATACTCCACATAGGTATCTCCTTTACAAAAATCTAAAGGCGTAGTTTATCGCTATGCCCAAAGTGGCTCCCACAGCCACTAACTTAAATATGCTGTATTTTTTTAAGTACATTATAAATCCTATGACGAAACAAAGGGCCGCAGCTATGTTTATTTTGTCTATGGCTATTCCGTCGGGAAAGACGCTGGAGATGAAAAGTTGCAGCGCCGTAATGAATATTAGTGATACTATGCCTGCTTTTATACCGTTTAACATCCAATCCAAGAGCTTGAATTTTTTGTTTTTTTGGAAGAGAAAATATCCCAATATCATCATCAATATGAACTGCGGTGTGACAAATCCCAGTGTTGCCACGATGGATCCGATGACTCCGTAAACCTTTTGTCCCACAAAGGTGGCCGAGTTTATGGCTATGGGGCCGGGGGTCATCTGTGATATTGATACCAAGTCTATGAATTCCGTCATGGATATCCAATGGTAGTCATTTACTATGTAGCGTTGTATCAGCGGTATGGATGCGTATCCGCCACCAAAGGCCAGCATCCCTATTTTTAAAAATATGGTGTAGAGTTCTATTAGTTTAAACATTTTTCAATCTCCAATCAAGGTATGAAAATACTGCGATGCCTATTGCCGCGCACATGATTATCAAGTAAGCTGTCTTGATTTTGAGGAAAAAGCCCAATATAAAGACCAAGACCAGCATTGCCAGCGTGAATCCGGGATATTTTTTGTAGGAATTTTTGCCCATGTTGAATACCGTCAGAAACAGCGCTGCACATATAACTCCACTTATACCGTCAAAGGCGGCTCTCACATAGAAGTTGTCCTTGACTTGATTGTAGAATATGGAAACCAGGGATAGGATTATCAGACAGGGCAAAGTGGATGCCACAAGGCATGTGATTGCTCCCAAGGGGCCTCTGAGCTTATATCCTGTGAGAATTGATGTGGATATTGCCATTGCGCCCGGACCTCCCTGAGCAAGTGCCAAAATATCCATCATTTCATCTTCGCTTAGAATTTGCAATTTGTCGACAAATTCATCTCTTACCACAGTTACTATGGTATATCCTCCTCCGAAGGTCACGGCATTTATCTTGAAAAAAGTCATAAATAAATTTTTTAAACTGATTTTATACATTTGATCACCTTCATAGATTATATCATAATATATTGTTTTACTTTAAAAAAGTAAATTCTTATGTAATAATAAAAGTGAGGCGATGTATATGGAAAATATTGGTATAATTGGTATCGGAAAAATGGGCGGAGCAATCCTCAGCGCCCTTATCAAGGCAGGAAAAAGGGTAATTATCTACAATAGAACCCAATCTGACCTGGATCAGTTTAAAGGCATGGACAATGTAACCATAGCTAAATCAAACGTGGACTTGGTCAAAGGGTCAAAGTATGTAATAGTTGCCGTCAAGCCTGCTGCATATCCGACAGTTGCAGAAGAAGTAAGAGATCATCTCACAGATGAACATGTAATAATATCCATTGCGGCAAGCTACACCATAGAAAAATTAGAAAATATATTTCCCGGCAGAAAATTCATAATGGGAATGCCCAACGTGCCCGCCATGATCAAAGAGGCCATGAGTGCAATTTGTCCCAATGAAAGAGTGACCGAGGAAGAATTAAAGACTGTAATTGAAATATTTGAATGTTTCGGACGTGTGGCACAGATCGAAGAGGATAAATTCGCCGCCTTTACGGCTGCTTGCGGTTCTCTTCCGGCCTTTGTCTACATGTTCATAGAAGCTGCATCAGAGGCTGCTGTTCTCAACGGTATGAGCAGAAAGGACAGCTATGAGTACATAGCACAGACGGTGGTTGGATCTGCTAAATTGCTCTTAGAGGGAGGAGATCATCCCGCAAAACTAAAGGATGATGTCACATCACCTAGCGGAACTACCATTGAAGGAGTGAAGGCACTTGAACAAAGAGCTTTCCGAGCGGCAATAATCGAAGCACTGGATGCTACGGCTAAAAAGTATAGGGAAATGTGAAAGGAGAAGTTTAATGAAAGATTTATTGATTTTCTTGGCAGATGGGTTTGAAGAAATTGAAACTTTAACTGTATGTGATTATTTGAGAAGGGCCGACTTAGATGTGGATCTTGTGAGCATAACCGATAAAAGAGAAATAGTATCTGCTCACGGAGTTAAAATACTGGCGGACTTGACTTTCTCTGAAATAATGTTTGAGGAATACAAGGGAATATACATTCCCGGAGGACTTCCCGGCGCTACAAATCTTGCAGCAGATAAGAGAGTTCGTGAATCGGTGGAAATGTACGCACAGGAAGATAAGTTAATAGCGGCAATTTGTGCAGGACCCATAGTATTTGACAAGGTTAAACTTCTAAAGGAAGGCAAGTACACCTGCTATCCAGGATTTGAGAAAAATCTTGAAACTGCGGGCAGAGTGGATGAACCGGTGGTCATATATAAAAACGTGTTGACTTCCATGGGACCTTCCTTCGCACAGGTATTGGCCTTTGAATTGATCAAGTTGCTAAAGGGAGAAGAAAGCGCTCAAGCAGTTAAGGAAGCGACCTTATTTACAAATTTAGTTGAATTCATAAAGGAAGGAAAAGTTAAATAATGTACGGAGGATATTTAAGTGATATTTCCGGGATTAAATTGGGGCATTGCAATGACAGCAATGCCCTTACAGGTTGCACCGTGGCTCTTTGTCAAGAGGGAGCGACATGCGGTGTAGATGTGAGAGGTTCAGCGCCCGGAACACGAGAAACGGATTTATTGAAAGCTGAAAATTTAGTTGAAAAGGTGCACGGTGTTCTTCTCTCGGGAGGATCCGCCTACGGACTTGATGCAGCAGCAGGAGTGATGAAGTACCTCGAAGAGCAGGATATAGGAATGGATGTGGGAGTTTGCAAAGTACCCATAGTCGTGGGAGCGGTTATCTTCGATCTTGCAGTGGGAGATCCCAAAGTAAGGCCCGATTTGCAAATGGGCTACAATGCTGCAAAATCCGCATCTGCCACCGACAGATTCCAAGGTTGCATAGGCGCAGGCACGGGAGCAAGCGTTGCAAAAATTTTGGGAAATGAATTTTCAATAAAATCGGGAATAGGACAGGCATCAATAAAATCGGGAGATTTGGAAGTGGCGGCAATCACGGTGCTAAATGCCTTTGGAGATATATACGATCACGAAGAATCAAAATTAATTGCCGCACCCTATGACAGAAAGAACAGAAAATTTTTAAGCACCATGGAATTGTACGAAGCCAAGACCAAGGATTACAATGCCTTTAACAGATCTACCAACACCACCATCTCCATAGTGGCGACAAACGCTCGTCTTACCAAGGCAAATTGCAACAAAGTCGCACAGATGGCCCATGACGGATACGGACGAAGCATAATTCCCGTGCACACCATGTTTGACGGAGATACCATATTCACCATGGCGACAAATAAGGTGGATGCCGATATTTCCTTTGTGGGAGCTCTTGGAGCCAAGGTAATTTCCAGAGCCATCGCCAATGCCATATACTCCTCTCAATCTTTGGGTGGATTAATTTCCCATAATGATGTACAATGAGTTAACGAAATTTTGGCGGGCCTGAGGGCCCTATCAGGAGGTAGTGATGAAAACATCAAAAAATAGGAAATTAGTCATAGCATCTATGTTGGGAGCAATAACAATTGCGCTGGGAATGACTCCCCTGGGATTTATCCCCCTTGGGATCATCAATGCGACCACCCTTCACATACCGGTAATAATAGCGGGTATTTTAGAAGGACCGGCAGTGGGAGCCGCCGTGGGGTTGATCTTCGGTCTTTCCAGCTTATTCAACGCAATAACACGTCCCAATCCGGCATCAATAATGTTTTATAATCCACTTATATCAATTGTTCCCCGTATTTTAATAGGACTGAGTTCATACTATGTCTACGCCCTTGTGAAAAAATTTAATTTTTCAAAATCAAAGGCAGTTTCAAATACGGTATGGACGGTTATTTTGCTATTGCTGGGATATTTGTTATATAAAAATGTGACCACGGGAGCGGAATCTTTAGTACTGGGATTAAATATAGTGCTGTTGTTGATATCTGCGGTGATGATATTTTTGATGAATAAGTATCAAGCGGATTTGGCAGTTACAGTGGCTTCCTTTGTGGGATCTATGACTAACACCGTCTTGGTAATGGGCGGTATTTATTTCCTATATGCAGCTAAGTACATGGAGATATTGGGCAAGTCCATATCAGAGGCTCAAGCAGTGGTCTTGGGAGTAGTGGTGACATCGGGAATTCCCGAAGCCGTAATCTCCGTAATCATAGCCACATCTGTGGTAAATGCAGTTAAGTTGAGCAGAGGCGAAAAGACAAATAATTAAATACAAAAACGCAACCTTCGGACTTTCCATAAGACGAATTGACGGAAGGCTGTAAAAATCTATTTAAAAATTGCAATAATAAATTTATTAAATTGTTCAACTTAAAAAACATCCGGCCCTGTGGTCGGATGTTTTTGCTTTGTCCCTTGGTAGGATCGCCTTTATAT
>JAUNLL010000161.1 GCA_030532275.1 Peptoniphilus sp.
ATTGACTCTTCACGCTTTTTAAATAGCCCCGTTATGTTCGTAGGCATAATAATCATGGGACTTACCGGTATCGTCATAGATTTGATAATGCGTCTGATAGAAAATTATTTGGTAGACTGGAAAACTTATGTTTAGAAGAGGAGAGTTTATGAAAAGATTTATTGCTTTATTTGTGATTTTTGTTTTAGTTCTATCATTTTCAGCATGTGATTCGTCAGATACGGGAGACAAACCTGAGGCTGTCAATATTGGAATTTTACGTGTGCCTAATGATGAGATGATTGCGAAAACCGAGAATTTATTTAAGGAATATTTTTTAGACAAGGGCATTGAAGTTAATTTTGTAGTTTTTGATTCGGGTGTAGACGCGAATAAAGCGTTTTTTTCCGGAAGTATTGACTTTGCTTCAATGGGACACACCAATGCAGTAATTGCTCTTGCAAGAGATTTGCCGGTGGAATTGGTATGGATTCATGAGGTTTTGGGCGAAATTGAAGCTTTAGCGGTTAAGGAGAATTCTGATATACAGGATGTGAAGGATCTCGCGGGGAAGAAAGTTGCGACTGTTTTTGCTTCAACTTCCCATTACAGCTTGCTTCATGCCTTGAGAGAAGCCGGCATTGAGGATGAGGTAACTTTGCTTGATATGTTGACTCCTGATATAGTTGCAGCTTGGGATCGTGGAGATATCGAGGCGGCATATACCTGGCAACCGACTTTGGGTGAAATTTTAAAGAGCGGAAGAGTAATTACGGACAGCAAACGCATGGCGGAGAAAGGAGTTATTACCGCAAATGTATGTCTTGGACATAAGAATTTTTTGCAAAAGTATCCGGATTTAGCCGCTGACTATATCAGCGTTTTGCGTGAGGCGGGAGATATTTATCGTGCTGATCCTATGAAGGGTGCTGAAGTCACGGCAAAAGGTTTGGATATCAGTTCTGATATTACATCGGTGCAAATGGCGGGATCAAGATGGTTAACAGGTGAAGAAG
Organism: Peptoniphilus sp.; assembly: GCA_030532275.1. Lineage (GTDB taxonomy): Bacteria > Bacillota > Clostridia > Tissierellales > Peptoniphilaceae > Peptoniphilus_E. The sequence continues at coordinate 996 of JAUNLL010000161.1, forward strand.
AGATTTCTTCGGATTTTATGGGTAATTCTGAAAAACGAGGAGCCTTTGCCGATGTATTTTACTCCACAGGTGAATTTTTATTAGCGCAAAAACAAATCGATCGCTTGCCTTCGAAAGAGGAAGTTGACGCTTTTATAAATCCGATTTATATTGAGAAATCATTGGAGAGGAGCAGTAAGTAGTGACGCAATCATTGATTGAACTTAATGAGGTGTCTGTTCAGTATAATTCCCGCAACAGCAAGATTCACGCCTTGAGAGATGTAAATTTTGAAATTGAGGAGGGTGAATTTGTCTGTCTTTTAGGACCTTCCGGATGTGGAAAGAGTACCATACTTAAATTAGTTGCCGGTTATATTAAACCGACTCAAGGCAGTGTAAAAATGCGGGGCGAAGTGATTAAAGGAGCTGACCGACATAGAGGTGTGGTATTCCAACAGCCTACACTGTATCATTGGATGAATGTAAGAAGGAATGTAGAATTCGGTCCACGTATGCAGGGGCTTGAACCTAAAATAATAAGAAGTCGCTCCGACCACTA
>JAUNLL010000162.1 GCA_030532275.1 Peptoniphilus sp.
GCAACGCATCGGGGGTTCGAATCCCCCTCTCTCCGTTATTGTTATATTTGCCGATAAGTGTAATTTAAACACGCTTATCGGCTTTTTTGTTGACTATAAGTTGAAAGTAAAATTAAATTATGTTAAAATTAGCAGTGTCCTAAGATAGGAGGTAATTATGTCTGAAAGAAAAGATATATGTGTAATCGGTACGGGATATATAGGTTTGCCGACTGCGGCGATGTTTTCATCTAAAGGTTTTAATGTCAAGGCTTATGATAAAAGCGAAAAGGTTAGAGACACTTTGAGAACCGGAAATTTTTTTGTTGAAAAGGGAATTAACGAATTATTGGAAGAGGCAAAAAAATCCGGGCATTTAAGTGTGGTTGATGATATTGTGCCTGCGGATGTTTTTATTATTTGTGTTCCCACACCTATTACTGATAAAAAGACTGCGAATATGTCCATGGTTGAGGAGGTCACAAGAAAAATATCCGAAGTAATTAAGAGCGGGGATATTGTAATTTTGGAATCGACTTCACCTCCGGGTACTTGCAAAAATATTATCGATCCCATTATAAGGGAGGAGACGGGCTTTATGCCGGGCAATGATTATTATCTTGCTCATTCGCCTGAGAGAGTTATTCCGGGTGATATTGTCCGTGAACTTGTGGAGAACGACAGGATTGTGGGCGGATATGATGTTGAAAGTGCGGAGATTGTAAAGGAACTTTACCAAACATTTGTAAAGGGTGAAATTTTTATCACCGATTGTACAACTGCTGAATTTTCAAAGGTTGCTGAGAATACTTTCAGAGATGTCAATATTGCCTTGGCAAATGAATTTTTAAAAATATCTGAGGAATTGGAGATTGATGTGCATGAGATGATAAATCTTGCAAATCAACATCCGAGAGTTAATATTTTGAAGCCGGGACCCGGTGTCGGCGGACATTGTATTGCAGTTGATCCTTGGTTTTTGACTGAAATTTCAGAACATGCAAAATTGATTAAAACTGCAAGAGAAATTAATGATTCCATGCCTGAGTATACTTATCAAAGAATTAAGCAGATTTTGCCGGAAGGTAAAATTACCGTTTTGGGCTTGACTTTTAAACCGAATACTGACGATTTCAGAGGCAGTCCGTTGATTGAAATTGCAAAGCTAATTGCTAATGACAGTAATTATGATGCTACTTTCGTCGATCCTTATGGTGATGTGGAAATTGAAGGCATAAAGATAACCAAGGATTTATTAACCTCCGTTATGGGTTCTGAACTGCTTGTTTTGGGCGTAAATCATAAAGAATATATGTGTTTGGATTTTAAGATGATTGGTAATTTGATGAAGACAAGGAGATTTTTCGATACCAGGGGAGTTTATGACTTTAAAGAACTTTTGCTTGAAGGTTTTGAATCTCATTTTTTAGGAAATGTATAAGAATTACAAAGTCCTGATGATTGCCAATCAGTTTCCTCCCATGGGCGGAGCCGGAGTTCAAAGGAGTTTGAAATTTGCAAAATATCTTTCCAAAATAGGCTGTGAGGTATTG
>JAUNLL010000045.1:0-1580 GCA_030532275.1 Peptoniphilus sp.
TTTTATATGGATTTTACAATGCTGTTAAATCGATTTAGCTGGATGATAAATTAAATCGCACAAAAGTAAATATGGGATTTTTATTAATACAAATTTTTTGCAAGAAAAGTATAAAAATTCATGCATATTTTTTTACAAATAGTTGATTTATTTGTGACATTAGTATATAATGCCTAACGATAATATGGGAAAATTGCGGTTGGAGATGGATTTACTCTGTAAAATAAGGCTAAAAACAGCTGAATTTGTTAATTAATTTGGCAACTACATATCAATAACCGAACAATAATACATATGACAATTTTACTAAAATACAATCTCTTTCTTTTTGGTTAAAACCGATTTTCTCGTAAACAGTGCAATGCTTTTTTAGGACATCAGTCCGATCGTTATTTCTATAATTAAAATTAAGGTCACAGCTACAACAATCATGCTTATCAAAGTATGATTTTGTTAAAATCCCTACCTATTTTTCCAATCTCTGTGAGGAGTTTATGGAAGCGAGGCATGGAGGATGGCTGTGCCTTTGTGCTATCACCTCAAGGGAATAGGAAATTATTTTGTAAATATCATTGTGAATAAATTTAGAAAGGATGGCAGTTGCCTAACTATGAAAGAAATAATCAAGAATATATGGAATATACTAACGACAATTATTGTCGCGCTCGTAGTGCTCCTGGCAATTGCTCTTGCAGGAGTTCGGTTAATCGGTATTGATGTGTTTGCAGTGCTTTCCGGATCCATGGAGCCTGCCTACCCTGTGGGCTCTCTCATTTATGTAAAGGATGTTGATTACAGAGATCTTAAAGCGGGTGATGTCATCACCTTCATGCTAAGTGAAGATATAGTGGCGACTCACAGAATTATAGAAGTGGTGCCCGATGAAAATGATCCCGAAACTCTACGCTATCGCACCAAGGGCGATGCCAACAACACGGAAGACGGAAGTCTTGTACACTACAAAAACGTCATCGGATCTCCCGTATTCACCATACCTAAACTGGGTTATTTTGCTGATTATATCCAAAAACCACCGGGAACCTACATGGCAATCTCTGTGGGTGCGATTTTGTTGTTTTTAGTTTTTTTGCCGGAATTATTCTCCTCCGATGAGGATAAGAAAAAAAGGAAGTCCGGCCGATAGGGGCTATCCCCTAAAACTCTGAGGGTAATGCCGCAAGGCTCCCTATATATTCATAATAATTTTTAAGGAGGTTTTCTGTATGAAGAAAACAAGTAAAGCTCTACTTCTGGGTATCTGTGCGGTATTGCTTATAACTGCCTCTGTGCTCGGAACTATGGCGTATCTGACAAGCCAGGATACGGTTACCAATACATTCACCGTTGGATCCGTTTCCATAAGCTTGGATGAAAAGGACGTTGACGATAGTACACCAGGTGAAGATCGTGACAAGGCCAATAAATATAACCTTGTTCCCGGAAAGACCTATGATAAGGACCCCACTATTCATGTAGCTAACGGTAGTGAAAAATCTTACTTATTTGTAAAGGTGGAAAATGGAATATCCGCTATTGAAGGAGCTACTACTGTGGCTGACCAAATGACTGCAAAGGGTTGG
>JAUNLL010000045.1:1680-11583 GCA_030532275.1 Peptoniphilus sp.
ACAGTAAATAACGAAACTCTTGCAGGATATGCAGACAAAACCATAGTGGTTACAGCTTATGCTGTCCAAGAAGAAGGTTTTGCAGGCAAGGCTGCTTATGATATTTGGACTGCAGCAGGTTTTAACTAATTAATCAGTCTTTAAATAGGACAGATTTATTTGCAATTATTAATGGAAGTTCATGGAAATTATTGAGGGAAGGAGGAACATAATTTGAAGAAGAAAACTTTAGTATTGCTCATAGCGGTGATGTTACTTGTGGGTGGTGTAATTGGAGGTACTTTGGCATGGTTGACGACTAAGACTGAGGCGGTTAAAAACACCTTTACTACCAGTAACATAAACATTACCTTAAAGGAAACTGACAGACCCTACAAGATGGTTCCCGGTCATACTATAGAAAAGGATCCTAAGGCAACTGTTCTTGGTGGAAGTGAACCTTGTTATCTTTTTGTTAAGGTAGAAAAATCTGTAAACTTTGATAACTACCTTACTTATGAAATGGCTGACGGTTGGACAGCTTTGGACGGTGTTGCCAATGTATATTATAGAGAAGTTCCAGCTACGGCTGATAATACTGTAGTGGTTGATGATACTGCGTTCAGTATATTGAAGTACGACAAAGTTTCTGTAAGTGGTGAAGTTACCAAGGAAATGATGGATAAGATAGAAAGTAAAACTGATCCTGAAACCGAGCCAACTCTAACTTTTACAGCCTATGCTTCTCAACTATATAAGAATGGGTCTACCAAATTTACTGCTACTGAAGCTTGGGAAAATGCACAGCCTACTCCTTGAGAAAAGAGCAGTGTAGTGCTTGAAAAGCCGATTTTAGCTTTTGAGGTTCTCTCCCTTGTGGAGAGGCCCTATGAAAGTACCCGAGACGGAAGTTTCGGATATTTTCATAGGATTCAGCCCGTGGGTTAAAACTGCCAAGACAGTAGGAATATACTTGGAGGAAAACCGATGAAGAAAAAACTTTTGCTTGCCGCAATGATGGTCATATATTTAACTGTTGTTGTGACAGGCACCATTGCATACTTCACATCAGAGGATACCGCTCACAATGTCATTACTTCAGGCGGTGTGAAAATTAAGATTATTGAAAAAACTAAAGACGAGGATGGAAACTTGGTAGATTTTCCTGAGGAAGGTATGAAAATCATGCCCGGCAGCGCTGTGAGCAAGATCGTCAGCGTTAAAAACACCGGCAACAGTGAGGCATGGATTCGTGTCAAGGTGAAATCGGAGTTCCAAACGGCAACGGGAACATCGTCAGAAACTGAAATGGCAGATGCAGAAATCAATTACCACCTTAGCGGAGATTGGTCTCTTGGCAATGATGGTTATTATTACTATGAAAATCCGTTGCCTGCAGGTGAAGTTACCTCTGTTTTGTTTGACAAGGTGACCTTTTCATCGGAAATGGGCAATAAATATCAGAACAGCACAATGAAGATTGTAGTCTATGCTGAAGCGGTACAAGCAGCTAACAACGGCAGTACCGTTTTGGAAGCGCAGGGTTGGCCTGCATAGGTGAGGAGGGAAAAGATGAACAAAAAATTACTTATATCAGCATTGAGCCTTGGAGCTCTTGTCACCATGTATGTTCCCGGAACTTTCGCTATTGAAGCCGGTCACGATAAAACTTTGGTATGTGAAAAAAAGGAGCATATTCACAGGGATGATTGCTATACTATTTCTGAAGTATCCATCTGTGATATGGAGGAAGGGGAAGAACATGTACATGCAGAGAGTTGCTATGGCGAAGAGAGAGTGCTTAATTGCACCTTAGAGGAGCATCTTCACGACCAAGATTGTTATGAGGATTCTGTGGTTGACAGCCCTCCCGTGGAAGAGCATGAAGATCCCGTAGTTGACAATCCTCCCATAGAGGGAGGCAATGAGGATCCCACAGTTGACAATCCTCCCGTGGAAGAGCCTAATGAAGATTTTACAGAAGTGCAACAGGAATCGGACTTGTTTGAAAGGTTGATGGCTTGTGAAACGCAGGAAGAACTGAAAGCTGTCATGAAGACTGCATCTGCGGAAGAATTTCTTGCGTTGACCGATGAAGAACATGCTCGCATTCTGGCAAAATTCCCCATAAAAAATCCTCCTAAATTCATAATGCAAGAAGAGTTGAAGGAACCACAGGAGCCGGTGAAGGGCGGAATCATCTATCCCGCTGTAAACTTTGACAGAGTGGCGCCCTTGGTGGATTCCGACAAATCTTAAGGTAATCATAATGAAGAAATTAAAAGTCATATCCCTGCTTTTATTCATATCCTTGATGTTTTCGATTATAGTTTCCAGCGTGTCGGCGTTACCGACCTATGCCTTCGGGACGAGATCGGATGAGAGCAGGATAGTTATTGATAAAACCGTTACAAGGAATGATGCTGACGGCACCTATACCATTAAATTGGAAGCCTATGCTGAGAATGGAGAAGTCACAGTAGAAAAAGATAAGCATACTCCTGCAGATATAGTCCTTGTACTGGATCAGTCCGATTCCATGGAAGAATATATGTCTTACAAATTTGACAGATATATAGGTAAAACCAACGAAGAATACTATGCTCTCAGACACAATGGAGATGGTGCTAAAAACCTCTACTACCCATTGGGTAATGGAAGTTATGCTCCTGTATCCGTGTCTAAGAGAGATGTCGCTCGATATGAACCTCATGAACAGAATCTTAGAAATTTCGATTTTCAATCCCATTCGGATAATCTATATAGATGGGACGGTTCGGAATATGTCAAAGTCACTATGACGTGGACCAAAGGTGTTTTTGACAATTGGTACACCTACACTTCTCCCGGTTGGACTTATACCAGTTACGGAGATGGAACTTTTCCCGACGATTTTAATGGCTGGGGTCCCCTTTATTCTCGTAGTATATACCCCCGTTATACCTACAGCTACACAGATAACGAGGGTGTCCATCAGACCATTGGAATTTCTGACGAAGAGACCACTCAGCCGGATTACACTCTCTGTGAAAGAACTCCTACTACAACAAGTACACCCAAAAGAATTGACGTATTAAAGTCTGCTGTGGATACTTTTATCGATAATATAAGAGCTAAGTCTGCAGGTGCGGACGGACGGTTTGGAACCGATGACGACGTAAACCACCGTGTCGCCGTGGTAGGTTTTGCCACAGGAGAATATTCTCTTGATGAGGTAAAATATCCAAAATTTGAAAATACTGAACTTTTCGAGGGTGCTACTCAGCACAATTACAACGGTGATGCATCCTCTTATTATGGAAGTGCCCTGCAGGATATGAATACGACGGAGGGCTATAATAATGTTGTCGCTTCTAAGGATGCCCTATCGGCAAAGGGTGCCAACTATCCCAACTACGGTTTAGAGATGGCAAGAGGTATTTTGGGAACTAATAGCGAGGGAAGCGATGCAAGGAATAGAGTTGTAGTCCTATTTACTGCAGGAGTGCCGGGATATAGCGGTTTGTACGATAATGATGTTGCCATAAGCACAATTGATGAGGCTAAAGTCTTAAAAAATACCGGAGCGACGATTTATACCGTGGGTATCTTCGACGGAGCCGATGCAAGTGAAGAGGGGATTGCAGTTGGAGCAAGCAACAGGCTGGAAAACCAGTTTATGCACTATGTTTCCTCCAATGATGGAACGCCTTCAGATCCCGGTTATTATCTTTCGACCTCAAGTGCAAGCACATTAAATAATATTTTTGCTAGTATTTCCGAACAGATTGAGGAGAGCGGTTCTTCCACTACCTTAAATAGTGATGTAGTTGTCAGGGGTATTATCACTCCTTACTTCGAACTGCCCTATGGAACGGCTACTGATATAACCTTGGAAACCTACTCCTATGTGGGAGAAAATAGTTGGGTTAAGAACAATAGCGCCATGGGAGCAAGTGCAACTATAGATGGAGTTGAGGGGCGTAGGGTGAATGTCACAGGATTTAACTTTTCTGACAACTGGTGTGGAAAGGACGCAAATGGTGCTTATCGTGGAAATAAGTTAGTCGCCTCTTTGAGGTTGAAACCCAAAGATGGATTTTTAGGTGGAAACACAGTACCCACCAATACAAGGGCGGGAGTTTTTAAAGAAAGCTCTTCTGCAACGCCATTATTTACCTTTACAGCTCCCATAGTGGATGTTCCCATTCCCAAAATTACCGTAAATGAGCCGGATTATCATAACTATATGTTGCAAGATATTTCGGCTGAAACCCTTAGAAAAGGGATGATAAAGGTTGGAAATGTGGAGCTTGATCTGAATAAGGAAAATCAAAACTACGGTTTGGATCTATGGCAAAATTACTATGTGAATATCAGCGTTGAAATCAAGGATAAAAATGGAGATCCTGTTGTGGGCGGTTTTGACGATCTAAAAGAAGACGACAGATACACAGTTTCAGTGGTCGTCACTCCTAAATATTCAGGTGATTATGCTGAAAAGATTGGAAAAGGTACAGGTCAAATCTATGTCTACAAGCCTAAATTGACCTTTGACGACGGGGCGGTCTATTATGGTACTCCTGTTCCCGGTTATGATGATTTGACACCTAGGCTCAAGAAAACTCAATGGCTCAATGGTGAAACCTTGGCAAATTCCACACCGGAAAACTCTCAAATGGGTCCTGCTCCTGAATTGACCCTGAGTTTTACCACAGATCCGAGCTATTTGGAAAATGGATATATAACCGACAAGATCAACACCAAGAAGGATATACCTGTCAATGTAGTTGTAGGTCTTGAGGGAAAAGATATCAGCGAAGATATGGAGTTTGTGCATGTCAAGTGTGAAGGTAAGGACTGCGTACCTCCTGAAGGTTATGAGTTTCTTCTGCACAATGACACTTGTCAGCTCACCTTGACAAAGGAAGGCGGAGCTCCTGATGAACCCTATGTCTTTACCTTAATGAAGGACGGCGCACTCTATTCTGAAGTGACCATAGTGGGAAATAACAGCAAGACCATATACGAATTGCCCGTAGGTAAGTACAGCGTTGCAGAGGATGAAAATTGGAGTTGGCGCTATGAGGAAGGCTACGGATTGGTCAATGGTGTGGCATTAAGTGCCAATGCGCCCTCCGGATCGATCACTTGCACCAATAGTAAGACTGAGCCTTACTGGCTCAACGGTTTCAGTTCGGTTAAAGGAAGTGTCTATACTCCTCTACCCTAAAGAGGAGTATAGAAATTAATAAATTATAAAGAATATGAAAATCATATTCGCAGTGTAAAAGCAAGAAAAAATATGCCCAAATTACGGCAAAATCTCCCGCAGGAAATCTAATACATTATGAGAGAAGAAGTGTTGAAGGTATCTGAGAATCCTGTGAAGGGCGAGTATTTATTTGACTGTAAACTTCGACAGAGTAACACCCTTTGTGCTTCTGTGAAGATTAAGGGAAGGAGTTCATTATGAAAAAAGTAAAAGCCGTATCCCTGTTTCTGTCCATAGCATTAATATTTTCAATTGTAATTTCCGACACTATGGTACCGACGACCTATGCCTTTGGAACGAGAGCGGATGAAAGCGGAATGGTTCTTGATAAAACCGCCACAGAAAACGATGACGGAACCTACACTATTAAATTAGAGGCCTATGCTAAGGGCGATAAAGTTACAATAGAAAAAGAGAAGAATATCCCTGCGGATATAGTCCTGGTGCTGGATCAGTCCGGTTCCATGGAAGACTATATGTCTTATAGATTTGAAAGATATATCGGTAAAACCAACGAAGAATACTATGCTCTAAGACATAATGGAGATGGTGCTCAAAATCTATATTACCCACTGGGAAATGGAAGTTATGCTCCTGTATCCGTGTCTAAGGAAGATATCAATGTATATTATGAATATCCAAGCAATTACACGAATTATGATTATGCATCCTATGCGAATAATATCTACAGATGGAACGGAGCAGAGTATTTAAAAGTTGCTTTAACATGGGTGCAAAGCGGTTATGACTATTGGTACACTTACAGTACTGACGGTTGGTGGTATAGGCAATATGGAACATATTCTTATCCCGAAGACTTCAACGGGTGGGGTCCCATGTATTATCATTCCTATACATATTCTCAGTATACCTATAGCTATGTGGATAATGATGGGTATTATCGAACGATTGGTGTTTCCGACGGAGAGGCGTTCCAACCGCAATATGCCCTTTACGAAATGAAGCCTGCAAGTACAACGGTTAGACTTGATGCCTTAAAGAATGCTGTGGGCAGTTTTATAGATAACATAAGGACGAAATCGGCAGGTGAAGACGGACAGTTTGGAACCGATGACGATGTAAACCACCGTGTCGCTGTGGTAGGTTTTGCCACCGGTGAATATTCATATGATACGACAAACTATCCACTATATGAAAATACGGAGCTTTTTATAGGAGGAACACAACACAACTACAACGATTATGCATACTATTATTACGGAAGCGCCCTGCAGAATATGAATACATTAGATGGCTATAATAATGTTGTAGCTTCTAAGAATGCTCTATCGGCAAAGGGTGCCACCTATCCCAACTACGGTTTGGAGATGGCAAGGGGGATTTTAGATGCCAATCCCGTGGAAAGTGGCGAAAGAAATAGAGTTGTAGTCTTATTTACCGACGGAGCGCCGGGATATAGTTCCTATGAGAATGATGTCGCCGCAAGTGCGCTTAGAGAATCCACACACTTAAAAAATGCCGGAACGACGGTTTATTCCGTGGGAATCTTCGACGGAGCCGATGCAAGTGCAGACGGGATTGCGGTTGGAGCGAGCAATAGGCTGGAAAATGAGTTTATGCAATATGTTTCCTCCAATGACGGAGTACCTTCAGATCCCGGTTACTATCTTTCGGCCTCGGACTCAACGACGCTAAATAATATTTTCGAAAGTATTTCCGAACAGATTGAGGAAGGTGGATCTTCCACCACTTTAGATGACAATGCTGTCATCAGAGATATTATCACTCCCTACTTCGAACTGCCGCCTGAGGGAACGCCGGGGGCCGGTATAACCTTGGAAACTTACTCCTATGTGGGAGAAAATATGTGGGAGAAGAACAATGGCTCCATGGGTACAAGTGCAATTATAGATGGAGTTCAAAGGCGCAGGGTCAGCGTTACAGGCTTTAATTTTTCTGAAAACTGGTGTGGAAAGGAAGTAAACGGAAGCGCAGTTACTTATCGTGGAAACAAGCTGGTCATATCCTTCAAGGTGAATGTCAAGCCTGAATTTTTAGGTGGCAACGGAGTGCCTACAAATACGAGGGCGGGAGTTTTTGAGAGCAGAACTTCCACCACTCCTATATTTCCCTTTCCGGAGCCTGTGGTAGATGTGCCCATTCCCGATATAAATGTAAATGCTCCCGATTATCATAAGTATCTGCTACAAGATATTTCCCTTGAAACCCTTAGAGAAGGACTGATAAAAGTCGGAAATGTGAATATTGATCTGAACAAGCAGAATCAGAACTACGGTTTGGAGTTCTGGAAGAACGCCTATGTGAATATCAGCGTTGAGATCAAGGATAAGGAGGGAAATCTCATTACAGAGGATTTTAATTCTCTCAAAGAAGACGATGAATACACGGTTTCCGTAGAGGTCACTCCTAAAAAATCAGGTTCTTATAATAAAAAGAACGGAGAAGGTACAGGTCAAATCTATGTCTACAAGCCTAAGTTGACCTTTGATGATGGAGAAATTTGGTATGGCGGTTCAGTTCCGGGATATACTGACTTAATGGAAAGATTTATCGACGGGGAAACTAAGTGGCTTAATGGCGAAATCTTGGCAAACTCTACAACGGCAAACTCTGAAATGGGTACTGCTCCTGAATTGACCCTGAGTTTTACCACAAGTCCGCTCTATTGGGAAGTCATAACCGATAAGATCAATACCAAGGAAGATGTGCCAGTGGATGTAACTGTAGCTCTTGGAGCAACGGATATCAGCGAGCACACTGAATTTGTGCATGTCAAGTGTGAAGGCAAGGACTGTACACCTCCTGAAGGTTTTGAGTTCCTTCTGCACAACAACACTTGTCAGCTCACCTTGACAAAGAAAGGCGGAGCTTCTGATGAACCCTATGTCTTTACCTTAAAGAGGGACGGTGCTCCCTACTCCGAAGTGACCATAGTGGGAAATAACAACAAGACCATATACGAATTGCCCGTAGGTAAGTACAGCGTTGCAGAGGATGAAAATTGGAGTTGGCGCTATGAGGAAGGCTACGGATTGGTCAATGGTGTGGCATTAAGTGCCAATGCGCCCTCCGGATCGATCACTTGCACCAATAGTAAGACTGAGCCTTACTGGCTCAACGGTTTCAGTTCGGTTGAAGAAAATATGTGTGACAAAACAACGCCTTAAAGAAGGGGGGAGAAATAGATGCACGAAGAACATGAACAATCTAATTTACAACGAAAAAAAAGATGGAATCGCAATAAAATTCGACTTCTGCTCCTCTCTTTCATCTTGATTATGACCATGACCGTAGGCGGAGTGATGGCATATATCTTTACAAAAACAGCATCCAAGGCCAATAAATTCACTCCCTCTGAAGTAACCTGTGCAGTGACGGAAAATTTTGACGGAACTTATAAAAAGAATGTAAACGTAAAGAACACCGGCGATACCGAGGCATATATTCGAGTGAAGTTGGTGACCTATAGAGTGAACGCAGAGGGAGAACACATAGGAGGTCTTGCCACGATCCCCGACTTTGATCCTGGAGAAAATTGGATTAAACACGAGGGATATTACTACTACACACTTCCGGTGACTCCAAAAGAAAAGCCCGCTACCGATTTAATCGGCGGCGGCACTTTTACAGGGGGCGGTATTGCATTGAAGGGTACTTATGCAGATGCGGATGGAGGCAGACAGGTTATTGAGGTAATGGCCGAGGCCATACAAAGCGGTCCTGCCAAGTCTGTGGGCGAATCTTGGGGCGTTAGTATTTCTCCCGGAAGTGTAACAGATTATACTCAGGGAGGTGGAGGGATTTGAAAAATCTTATAAATAAATTCCTCTTTCTGCTCTTGGTATCAGTAATGGTCATGGGTTTGCACGACACCGTTTTTGCGGAGGATTCCTCTGTTACCTTTGACAGCGGAAGGCTTATGGTCTTTAGTCCTGGCAGTGAATATACTGACAGTGCTCTCTTTGATAATTTCAAGGGAATAATGCCCGGAGATACTCGCAGTGAGGAAATCACGGTTAAGAACCAATGTGGTGACTGCGATTATATCAAGGTCTATCTGCGTGCAGTACCCCATGGAGAGGACAACCCCATCAGCGAGAAGGTATTGCAGGAGCTCAGAAGTGATGAGCGCCGTGGCGAAACTTCCGAACTTGAATATATGTATGATTTTTTGTCACAGCTTTCCATGACGGTAAAAAATGGCACAGAGGAGATATACAATTCCACCCTGGATGATCCTGGAGGACTTGCGGAAAATGTCTATCTCGGCACGCTTCATGAGAATGAATCTTTGAAGTTAGATCTTGAGCTGAAGGTTTCCCTTGATATGGGCAATGAATATGCCGATCGCATTGGAGAAGTGGATTGGGTTTTCGTGGTGGAAGGTTTCGATCGACCGACACCTCCTCCCGAGGACGATAGGCTTATTGTTCGCAAGATATGGATAGACAGCGGTGAAAATCGTCCCAGTAGTGTCAAGATACAGCTTATCAAAGATGGTGAAGCTCAAGATGAGGTGGAGCTAAGTCAGGAAAACAACTGGGTGCACACTTGGTATAGCAAAAAAGGTCACAAGTGGACTGTCGCTGAAGTGGATGTGCCCGAGGGCTATGAAGTGATATACAATAAAGTGGGAAATACAATTATAGTCACCAACATAGAAAAGGGCGAGCCCGGGAGTCCGGAGG
>JAUNLL010000163.1 GCA_030532275.1 Peptoniphilus sp.
TGTTACAGTGCCCGTTCGCATGATGTGAGCGATTTAATCGTGGATGGAAAATTTTTAATGAAAGACAAAGAGATTTTAACTCTTGATGAAGAAAAAATAAAGAATAAAGTCAACGAACTTACGAAAAATTTATTGAACAGATAGGAGAAAATATGGACAAAAAAATAGTTTATAGCGGAATACAACCTTCAGGATCACTGACCATAGGCAATTATATAGGTGCATTGAAAAATTTCATAGGTTTGCAAGATGAGTATAACTGCTTGTACTGCATAGTTGATATGCATGCAATCACAGTTGAGCAAGATCCGAAGTTGCTGAGAAAAAACACCTTGGATGTGCTCGCTCTTTACTTAGCTGAGGGGCTTGATCCCGACAAATCGATAATTTATATTCAATCTCATGTTCCGCAACATGCAGAATTGGGATGGATGCTCAACACCATAGCTTCAATGGGACAACTCCAAAGAATGACACAATTTAAGGACAAATCAAAGAGGAGCAAAGAGGTAATGGCAGGTATTTTGAATTATCCCGTGTTGATGGCTGCGGATATTTTGTTGTATCAAACTTCCTATGTGCCTGTGGGAGAAGACCAAAGACAACACGTGGAACTGACTAGAGATTTGGCGCAAAGATTTAATTCCAAGTACTCTGATACTTTTACAATTCCTGATATCTTGACGCCCAAGGTCGGTGCTAGAATAAGATCTCTTCAAGATCCTGAATCTAAGATGAGCAAATCCGACAGCGATGAAAATTCATATATATTGATTCTTGATGATGAAAATGCCATCAGAAGAAAATTTAAAAGAGCTGTTACCGATTCCTTGAACAATTTTGATTACAATGATGAACAAAAGGCGCTGAAAAACCTGATTAATATCTATGTATCCTTTACAGGTGAAAGTGTAGAGGAAGTTGTAAACAGATATAGGGGACAAGGTTACGGAAAATTCAAGGCAGATTTAGCTGATGTGGTGATAGAAGGTTTAAGACCTTTACAAACCAGATTTAAAGAAATCAGATCTGACAAGGAATACTTGGAAAAGATTTATACAGAAGGTGCAGAAAAAGCAAGTTATCTTGCCAATAAAACCCTACGAAAAGTCTACAAAAAAATAGGGTTCATAGCTAAGTAATTATATAGTTGACAGACAAAGTTCTTAATTATACAATGTTTTACAGTTGAATATTTACTAAGGAAAGAGGAGTAGTATTAGGACGGTTTCAGAGAGATATCGCTTGGTGAAAGATATCATCGGTAATAGTGCGAAGGTTGCTTTTCAGTTTGTATATTACACGGGGAATCGTTAAATTCTATGAGCTGCATATTTGCAGGAATTAAGGTGGTACCACGTCCTTCGTCCTTATAGACGGAGGATTTTTTATTGCATAGGAGGAGAAATGAAAGAGATTGCAAAGACATATAATCCCAAGGATTTTGAGAAGAGATTATATGATTATTGGATGGAAAATGAATATTTCAAAGCGGAAGTGGATGAAAACAAAAAACCTTACACCATAGTA
>JAUNLL010000046.1 GCA_030532275.1 Peptoniphilus sp.
CAACAATGGAACCTGCCCTTGCTTCATCCACGGGAACTTTTTCAAGCCCCTCATATTCATATATTTGAGATATCTTCACTCTCTTGGGTTCCTCATCACTTCTGAAATTGCTTAGGACTATGGCGTCGCCCTCTCTGTAAACTCCACTTTCAACTCTTCCCACTCCTATTCTTCCCACGTATTCATTGTAGTCAATTGTGGAAATCAACAGCGAAAAGGGTTGTGTTTCATCTGTACTTGGAGCGGATATATACTTGACTATGATATCGAATAATTCCTGCATATCATTTTTTTCATCTTCTAAATTAAGTTTTGCAAATCCCTGCTTTGCCGATGTGAACACGAAGGGGCTTTCAAGCACCTTTTCACTGGCTCCCAGTTCTATAAACAGATCCAAGACTTCATCTATTACTTCCGACGGTCTTGCCTCCGGTCTGTCAACTTTATTTATGCACACGACCACATCAAGATTTAATTCAAAGGCCTTTTTAAGCACAAATTTCGTTTGAGGCATGGGTCCTTCAAAGGCGTCCACTAAAAGCAACACTCCGTTTACCATCTTCAGAACACGTTCAACTTCTCCACCAAAATCGGCGTGCCCGGGAGTATCTATAATATTTATCTTAATATCCTTGTATCTTACCGCCGTATTTTTTGAAAGTATGGTTATTCCTCTCTCACGTTCTATGTCACCGGAGTCCATGACTCTGTCCTTTACAACTTGATTTTTTCTAAAAATTCCCGACTGCTTTAGAAGTGAATCCACAAGAGTCGTCTTGCCATGGTCTACGTGTGCGACTATGGCTATATTTCTAATGTTATTATTATTCATTTTCCTCAATCCTCCCGAACTTAGATTATACCACAAAATTCAAAGCACATTGAAAAAAATCAATCATAGAATTTTTAGCACAAAAAAACAGATAGTCAAGCTATCTGTAAATTTTAAAATGATATTTTTTCTTTCATGAACCTTATGGCTTCTTCCCGCATTTGAGTGGTCAATTGGTGGTAGGTGTGTTCGAATTTTTTAAAGTGTATCAGTTCCTTGTCCTTGTACTTAGGGCTTATCTCGTCGTAGAATTTCTCCATGGATTTAGGATCCATAACGTCATCCTCTTCTCCATTTAACAGCACCAAGGCTCTATCCACCAAGTCATCTGCTTGTAGGAGCGGATTCATCTGGATTAAAAAGTCGTTCATCCTAAGTCTTTCATAGGGCACCTCTTTTTCGCCCTCCACTAAACTCTCTGCAAGCCACGCCCAATCCATGGTACCGTTGAACAAGAGAGCGACTTTTAGATTTTGCTTAAAGGTGTAAAGTCCTCCTGCTGTTATGGCTCCCATGGAATGTCCTCCCACTGCCATATTGTCCTCATCGGCTCCCAACTTTTCTACTATGAATTTATAAATTTTGGGAAATTCTTCAATATTGTGCATTATGACCCTGGGAAAATAATTTTTGAATACAGTTTCTTCTTCGTATTCCAAGTTTCCTCTTTCTCCGTGAAATTGAGCTTCGGGAAGTACTACCCTATACCCGTAGGATGCTAAGATATTGGCTCTGAAGAGTTGATTTTTTGCACTGCTTGACCATCCGTGATAGAATATCACCGTTTTTTTCGCCTTATCTTCATTCTTGGGTGTTAGTACATAGAGCGGAATGTCATCCACATATGTTTTTTCAAAGTCTACAAAGTCAGATAATAAATATTCCACATTTACCTCCTATAATTGCCAATGGGGTGGCTCGATGTTGTTA
This sequence comes from Peptoniphilus sp., assembly GCA_030532275.1. Lineage (GTDB taxonomy): Bacteria > Bacillota > Clostridia > Tissierellales > Peptoniphilaceae > Peptoniphilus_E. The sequence continues at coordinate 1,763 of JAUNLL010000046.1, forward strand.
TTTCTTAAAAATTCATTGGCTCTCGAAAATGGTCTTGAGCCGAAAAATCCCCTGTTTGCCGACAGAGGTGAAGGGTGTACTCCTTTAATCACCAAGTGTCTCGGGTTTTTTATCAATTTTTCCTTGGATTTTGCATGATTGCCCAAGAGCATGAACACAAGGGGCTTTTCCCTTTGAGCAAGAAGTTCTATCACTCTGTCGGTGAAAATTTCCCATCCTATTTTTGAGTGGCTCATGGGACTGTGAGCTCGCACGCTTAGCGTGGTGTTTAAAAGCATTATGCCCTGTTTTGACCAGTTTACAAGGTAGCCGCTCTCAGGTATGTCTACATTTAAGTCCGATTTCAATTCCTTGAATATATTCACTAAAGAGGGTGGAATTTTAACCCCTTCCCTCACGGAAAAGGCAAGTCCGTGAGCCTGATTTAAGTTGTGATAGGGATCTTGTCCCAAGATAAGCACCTTCACATCTTCATAATCTGTGTATTTAAATGCGTTGAACAAATCCTCTGCAGGTGGAAATACCTGAAATTGTCGGTATTCCTCTATGAGCATTTTTCTCAATTCCAAATAATAGGGTTTTTTAAACTCGTCCTTTAATAATTCGTCCCAACTGTTTCCGAAACTTATCAAAATATCGCCTCATTTAATCAAATTGCGAAGAAATCCGCCTTCACTTTCCTCTTTTATAAATCGTCTGAGTTCCCTTGAATTTTCCTTTTTATAAAAGATTATCAAAGTGTCCTCTTTCTCAAAGACGGTATTTCCTCTGGGAATTACCACACTTTGATCTCTGCGCACTATACCACCGATGAGAATTCCCTTGGGCATTTGAATTTCCTTTATACGCTTGTCTATGAGAGAGCTGTCCTCTTTGAGTTTAAGCTCCATGACTTCAGCTTGTCCGTTGAAGGTCATGTATGTGGATATGCCCCTGTCGCCATTTAATATCCTTATAATTATGTTGGAAGCTATATCCAAGGGATTTAAAATCGCAGTTAAATTCAAATCATCTAATATGTTCACATATTCTGATGACAGAATTTTCACCATGACTTTTTCTATGTTGAATTTTTTTGCCATCATTGCCAGCACTATATTGAGTTCTTCATTGTCTGTCAAAGCTAAAAATACGTCGCTCTTATCTATTTCGTTAAATTTAAAAAATTCTGAGCCTGTGAGTTTTGAATTGAGGACAAAGGCATCAGGAAAGTTTTTTCTGAATTTGTTGCACTTGTCGTTATCTCTGCCCACTATGGTCAATTCTTCTTCCTTCATGCTTTGAACAAGCTGTGCACTCATCTCATTGGTACCCACTACGACTATCTTTTTCTTTGCCTTCTCTTCAATTATTTTAAAGTGCTTCATCTTAAAGGACATGATATCCTTGGACAGACCCATCAGGTATAGATAGTCATTTTCTCGCAAGACGAATTCTCCATCGGGTATAATTATATCCAAGCCCCTCAATACTCCCACCACTAATATGGTGTACAGAGAGCCTATATCCTTTATTTTTTTATTTTCAAAATCGGGATCCAGCTTCACACTGTGTCCCACGACTTCTATCTTTCCCTTTCCGAATTTATCCGACTGATAGCTTATATCGCTCTTTATTATTTCTTCTATGGAGGCCACGGTTTCAAAGTCAGGATTTACAATCCTGTCAATGCCCAAGTAATCTCTCAAATATTGTATTTGCTCCATGGATTCAGCTTGATTTATCCTGCATATGGTAAATTTTGCTCCCATTTTCTTCGCCAGCGTACTTGAGAGGATGTTGGTCTTGTCCGAATCCGTCACGGAAACAACATAGTCGTAAGTTTGTATTTTAAGTTCATTGAAGAGAGCTTTGTCTATGGATTTATTTTGCAACACCTTGACCTTCTTCGATTCATCAATCTCCGAAAGAATGGAGGCATCCCTATCCATTATCACTATTGAGTTATCACTTAGGCTCATGGATTTTAAAATCTTTTGTCCTACTTTTCCCGCTCCTAAAATTAAAATTTTCATGGTATCTCCTTTAATTAGTTACCGGGCTTTTCTTCTTTGTAAAGATGCTAAAGAGAGCAATAAGCGTAAAGAATTCCAATCTTCCCAAAAGCATCAATACACAAAACATCAATTTATAGAAGGGCGCAAAGAAGAAAAAATTCCTCGTGGGTCCCACTGCTCCGAAGGCCGGACCTACATTTGACAGCATGGTCAAAACAGAAGATATGGAACTTAAAAAGTCCACTCCGCTAAGGCTCACGACAGCTGCCGACACCAGTGTTATTATCATGTATACTGCTGTAAAGGCATATATTCCCGATACTATTTCTTCGCTTAAAACTCCTCCGTTTATCCTTATGGGTACTACCGCATGGGGATGGAGAATTCTTTTTATTTCCCTTTTTATCAGCTTGAAGATGACAACTATCCTTATGACTTTCATCCCGCCCGATGTGGAACCTGCACTGGATCCTATGAACATGAGCAAAAACAATATGTATTTTGAGAAGGAGGGCCACAGGTCAAAATCCGCTGTCACAAATCCCGATGTGGAAGATATGGAAGTCACCGTGAAAAATGAATCCAAAAGCGACTTAGCTATTCCCCCGTAGTTGTTTATGAACAAATCCAAGGCTATTAGTGCTATGGAGCCGAAAATTATAGTGTAGTATGCTCTGAACTCTTCATCATTTACTATATTTTTAATCTTTCCCTTGTAAAGATAGTTGTGAAGTGTGAAATTAGTTCCGCAGATAATCATGAAAATACCCATGATTATGGGTATGTAGGGCCCACTTGAAGAATAATGACCTATGGATTTTTGCTTTGAAGAAAATCCTCCCGTTCCCACCACTCCAAAGGTGTGAACTATGGCATCAAAGGGTGTCATATCTCCTATTAACAACAGCAGAAATAAAATCACCGTTATCACTATATATATTATGTATAGTTTCTTCGCTGTATCCGTCATCTTGGGTTCGATTTTACCTGCCACAGGCCCGGGGCTCTCAGCTTTGAATATCTGATAGGCTCCTATCCCTATTTTCGGCAAAAGTATGAGGGTGAACACCAATATTCCCATACCGCCTATCCAGTGGGTCATGCTCCTCCAAAGTATGATGGAATGTGGAAGAATCTCCGGATTTTCCACCACACTTGCTCCCGTGGTGGTAAAACCCGATACCGTTTCAAAAAGACAATCTATCTATGTGGGAAGCGACTCTGAAAAATAAAGGGGTAACGCTCCGAACAAAGAAGCCGCAATCCAAGCCGTAGATACTATGAGCAGTCCGTCTCTGGGCGTAATTCTCAAACTCTTTGTATTGAAAAATTTTGTGGTCAGCGCAAACAAAACCAGCAAGGATATGGTAATTAAAAAAGAAGAGGTGGCTCCGTCTTTTATGGCAATGCTTAAAATAAAAGGAGGTAACATAAACAAAGCTTCTACTGCAAATATTATTCCTAAGATTTTAAATATTATCGCGTAATTCACTGAAGAATCCACCTCTTTTATTCTTTGAATAAAAATATTTTTTTAGTGTAGTTATATTTTCATGTCTACAAAATACTATTATCCTATCTCCCGATTTCAGTTTGCTCTCTCCATTGGGAATTATGACTCTGTTGTTTCTCACTATGGAAGTTATCAATATCTCCCTGGGTAATTTCAAATCCTTTATGGGCTTATTCAGCGCTTCCAAATCGTTGGTTAAAAGTATTTCCGTAAATTCAGTTTCACCGTCAAGCATCAAGCTGACATTTAGAGCTCCCTGTCCTCTGACGAATTTGAGGATTGTGGAGGCAGTTATCATGGATGTGTTAAAAGCCGCATCTATGCCTAATCTGTCTATTACCGTCAAATAATTGGATCTGGATATCTTGGCTACGGATTTATACACTCCCAGTTGCTTGACCGTAAGGGCCATGAGCAAGTTGGTTTCATCTATTCCCGTAGCAGATACAAAGGCATCATAGGATTCTATCATCTCTTCATTTAGCACATTAAAATCCGTTCCGTCTGCATTTATTATGATGGCCTCTGAGAGTTTTTCAGCTAAGTGCGCACATCGTTCCGAATTTACTTCAATTATGGTCACATCTATTCCGTCCATTTGGAGCATTTGCGCCAAGTATAATCCGAACTTTCCTCCGCCCAAAATCATGACCTTCTTCACGGATTTGTGCTTATTTATTCCCGAGTGCAGCTTGTCGAAATTTTCAATATCATCTCTGGCTCCGACTATGAGTATAGAATCGTTTTCCTCTAAACGGGTGGAGCCATTGGGGATTATGGTCATTCCTTCCCTTGTCACTGCCGTCACAAGCAGATTTTTAAACTCCGATAAGTCCATCAGCCTTTTATTCACAAAGGCTTGGTCTGAGCCTATGTGGAAATCCACCAGTTTTATCCTTCCGTTTGCAAATTCATCGCTCACCAACAGATATTTTTTCAGCAGATATTTTTCCGTCGCCAATGCTGTGGCATATTCGGGATTTATTATTTCATCTATCCCCAATTCTTTCATGATAAATCTGATTTGATTGTGGTATTCAGGGTTTCTTACTCTGGCAATAACCCTGTCCACTCCCAATCTTTTGGAAAGAGTGGAAATTAAAACGTTGGCTTCATCGGATGTGGTCGTCGCTATTAAGAGATTGTAAGTTGAAAGATCAAGTTCCTCCAAAATCTCAAAATCCAGCGCATTTGCACTTACGGTCAAAACATCCAAACTGTTATTTACATTTTCAATGACACCATCATTATTATCCACTATGGTTACATCACAATTTTCCAAAACTAGAGCCTTGGCCAGTTTAAATCCCAGCTTACCAGCTCCCGCTATCAAAACTTTCATCATTTCTCCTAATCAAAACTTCTATCAATGGTTATTATGCTGTTTTTATTAAGTCTTTCCTTTATTTTTTTGCTTATTTCATCTTTGACAGATTGCACACTGATGTTTTTGTGCATTAATTTATCATCGACTACTACATCCACTCTCACTATATCGTCAAAGATGGATATATCATGGAAAGAGAGAAGTTTCGGATCTTCGTTGATTATATCCTTCATCACACTTACGATTTCTTTTTCGCTATCACTGTATAATCCCACAGGATCTATGTGAATGGATACGTCGATATCATATTCTTTCTTTAAATCCATTTCAATGGTGTCAATTAAATTGTGTGCTTCTATCAAAGTCATATTGTACGGAATTTCAACGTCCAGCGTTATATACTTTCTTGAAGGTCCGAAGTTCACCACGAGCATATCATGAACTCCCAAGATATTTTCATAGCCCATGATTTTGTTTTCAATTTCAGTAGTCAACTCGTTGGATACCTCACCTATGAGTTCGCTGAAGGTTTCACTGATGAGCTCATATCCCGAATAGAGTATGAACAAACTCACAAGCACGCCCACATATCCGTCTATGTGTATCTTAGTAAATTGATAAAACAGTATTGATACTATTACCACGCTTGTAACGAACACATCGGCAAGTGAGTCCTTGGATTGCGCCTTTATGGGCATTGAGTCTATCTTGCCGGCTATCTTGTCGTAGAAAAAGCTCATGTAGAGTTTGACCAACACCGATATCACCATTATTACCACAGTTAAAAAATCAAACTTGATCACTACGGGATTTATTATTCTGTCTACGGACACCTTGATGAATTGAAATCCCGTCACAAATATAAAGGCTGACACTAAAAGTGCAGAAATATACTCTATTCTTCCATGGCCATAGGGATGTTCCTTATCCGGTGGCATGGTGGATAGTTTCGCTCCAAACAACGTAATTATCGACGACAGAGAATCCACAAGATTGTTGATCGCATCTGCCAGTATGGATACTGAACTTGTCGTGAAGAAAAGTATTATCTTAAACAACACGAGCAATAAATTCAACAACAAACCATACACCGAAGTCATCATGGATATTTTTATCCTGTCTTCTTTAGCAGTGTTATAGTTTCCCCATTTTAAAATTAAATTTTCTACCATCTTATCCCTCACAAATTATTATTTCAAAGAACATCTGAATAATCATTATATCATTACCAATCTGTTTATGAAACTTATTTATTGAAAGATTTTTGGGGGTAATGTATAATGAATTCAGGTGATATCAATGAATAAATGGATTATACATTGCGATTACACAATACTTGACAATTATAAATACCGACTTGTTAAGGATGATACTTCTCTCTTTGCAGAGGTTGATTTCTATTCACCCATAAGAAGTTTTTTTAAGGGAAGCAAAATTTATCATTCAAAAATTTCCATAAAAAACCATGCAGGTGACGATATAGTTAAAATTTACAAACACCATCTCTCCCCCATAAGAGATGTACTATATACTGTACTTATAGACGATTATTCCTATGCCATAAGGGAAGGACGTAATTTCAAAATTCCCGACCTCTACATAAGGACGAGCATGGGAAGATTTAACGTCTGGGGCAAAGTCAACTCAAAGGAATTCGACATAATGTACAAGGACGACGGAATTGCACAAATCCAAGGACATTTTGAAAACAATACCAAAAGTTATGAGCTCACCTATGCAGAAGAATATAAAGAGTTTGAAAATCTCTTTTTAAGCGTTGCATTGATACTGGATAATATGTATCACTACTATTAGGAGGAAATATGTTTAATAAGTTTTCTAAGCTGCTGCCCCTATTCATCCTTTTGCTGTCTTTGACGGCCTGCTTAACAGCAGAATCCAAGACCCTCTATGATTATAGAACTCAGTATGTGGGAGATAATTCAAAAACAGTCAACTTAGTTTCTCAACTTCACTTCGGCGAATCCTTGGACTATGACCACACAGCCATTAAGTCCGAGGACAATCTGAACATATTGGAGCTGTACTTCACTTCTGAGAGCGAAGAGGTAAACGACGAGTTAAAACTAAGCCTCTTCAAAGCCAATGCGACACTCCATGCTCTAATAGAAAATTTGGATCAGATAGATATCTATATAAATTCTGAAAAGAGTTATACCACGGACAAAAAGGAAATTGAAAGCCGAGGAATTTTTTTAAAAAATTTCGACGAATACTTCAGCAGCGAAGAATATTACTATGAATTCGAAAATGAACTCAAAGAAATTGAAATGGGAAATTTGAATAAATTATCTATGAACTCAGGGGAGAAATCACGATGAACTATTTAAATGACAAAGTCTACAAAAAACTGTTGGTAGTTCTGCTAATTGCCATAGCCTTTTACTACTTGCTTTTTTACATAGACGAAGTGTCTAAAATATTCAGTCGTTTGCTAAATATCATCTCCCCCTTTTTAATTGGCGGAGCAATGGCTTTTATACTTAAAATACCCATGAACTTCTTTGAGAGAAATATCTTCAAAGGGATGGACAATACTGCCTTTCAATCCTTCAAAAGGCCTCTGGCCATAGTGCTTTCTCTTTTAATAGCTGTGATGATAGTGGGATTTCTCGGAGCCTTAGTGATTCCTCAGATAATTGAATCCTTCATATCCTTGCAACAACAGCTTCCCATCTTCGTGGAAGAATTGATCGGACTTTTAAATAGAGTTTCCTTTTTAGAAAAATATGCACAGGATTTGGAAATGTTCTACAACAGTTTTTCCTGGAGTGCTTTCTTTCAAAAAATCGGAGCTTTTATATTTACGGAAAATATAAATATATTATCCACGGGATTTAACTTCACCACTTACCTTGCAAGCGGAATCACCAATTTTTTTCTTTCTCTCTTCTTTTCAATCTACATTCTACTTGACAAGGAAAAGCTGAAAAGACAATCCCAAAAATTATTACAAGCATTTTTTAGGAAAAAATCCAATTACATAATATATGTCGCTTCTATAATTCACGACTATTTCTACGCCTTTATCAATGGTCAGTTATTAGATGCCGTCATAATAGGAGCGATGGCCTTTGTGGGAATGATGATTATGGGAATTCCCTACAAAGGTATGATATCCGCCCTGGTGGCTTTCTTTGATTTGATTCCCATACTGGGACCCATCATCGGAACCGCCATAGGAATTGTGTTCATAATAATTGAATCTCCTACAAAGGCGTTGATATTTTTAATAATGATGTTGATCTTTCAACAGATACAAGGAAATTTCATATATCCGAAAATCATGGGCAACAGTTTGAATCTGCCCTCCATGTGGACTCTTTTCGGCACCATCGTCGGAGGATCTCTCATGGGAATCATGGGAATGTGGTTGTTCATTCCCCTATTTGCCGTAATATACAGATTAATTTCTGAATATACAAATAATAAATTAAAAAGACAGTCGGAAATAAGTAGTTAGTATTAGGAGGACAATATGATCAAGAGAATAGTTAAGTTTTATTTCACCGGTACCGACACCACCAAGAAGGTTGTGGATGCCTTTGTCGATACTGCAGCAAAGGATTTGAACGTCGATGAAATTTATGATTTCAATTACACTTTGCCTGAAGCTAGAAAAAATGCTCCGAAATTCGGCGAAGGAGATTTGGTAGTATCGGGCGTACCCACCATTGCAGGACGTGTTCCCAATCTGCTCCTGCCTTACTTAAATACCCTTGAAGGACAAGGTGCTCTAGGTGTTGCAATATCCATGTATGGAAATAGAAATTTTGATGACTGCTTAGTTGAACAGAGAGATTTGTTGCAAAAGGGTGGCGTGAAAGTCGTGGGCGCAGGAGCCTTCATAGGAGAACACTCCTTTTCAACCATACTTGGAGCCACAAGACCTGATGATGCCGATTTAAAGGTTGTAGAGGAATTTGCACATAAAACCGCTGAAAAAATCGCCAAGGGAGATTACTCCGAACCGGAAGTAAAGGGAGAAGTTCCTTACAGACCCTACTACACTCCAAGAGATAGAAAGGGCAACCTTATAAACTTCGTAAAAATTAAACCCGAAACAGATGTCGCTCTATGTATAGATTGCAAAATCTGTGCTGAATCCTGCCCTCTCGGATCCATCGATTATGACGACACATCCAAAATTCCGGGCAAGTGTATGAAGTGTTGTGCATGTATTAAAAAATGCCCCACAGGCGCTAAGTACTTCGCCGATGAGGGATATAACTTCCACAGAGAAGAACTTGAAATCCAATATGCGGAAAACAGATGCGAACCTGAATATTTTCTATGACAAAGTGAGACTTCGGTCTCGCTTTTTTTCTTGATAATTGCAAAAGCGTTCCGAATTTTATCGAAGCATGGTCCGCCACTCCTCTTTGCCGATTTCAAAAGACATAAATAAATCTCCGTCCTTTCTCTTCAACGTGGATATTCAACGCCCTGTGTAATATAATGGAATTAATCCAAGATGTGAGGTGTACTATGCGAAAAACTAAGAAAAAGAAGGTATTTATGTATATTATATTGATATTGCTGATCGCGCCCTTTATATACAGTCTTTTCACAAAAAATCCCCAAGGGACATCTGTAAAGGGAGAATATTTTAATCCCAACTCCTTTGAATTCATAACTGATTTAAGTTACGAAAAAGACGGTGAGATAGTAAGAGAACACAATATTTTTCAAGAAGAAATACAATTGATAGAGGATGCGCAGAGATTTCTGATCATAGACTGTTTTTTGTTCAATGATGAATACAACAAGGGCGATATCACTTACCCCGAACAGGTCAAGGAGATGACCGATGCTCTCATAGCAAAGAAAGCT
>JAUNLL010000047.1:0-968 GCA_030532275.1 Peptoniphilus sp.
TGGTTCTTTGCTCCTTCGTTTTTGAAGTAGCTTGTCTATTATATATTGTCTTTTTACTTGCTGTCAAGTACTTTTTTTAAGTTTGATTGCAAAAAATATATAATAGTTTGTCAGTTTAGCTGACTTCCTTATATTACCATATTAGGATTTTTACGTCAAGTTGCTTTTACAGATTAAGTTAATAATTAAAATGTATTTTACTTTTATTTTAATTTTCTAATAATCGTTTTAATTCATCGCTTTGATTCATGTTGTAGGCTTTTTCAAGGTATTCTTTGTATTCCTCTTCCTCCTGATTGTATAACAAAATTCCCAGGTTGTAATTCAACAGATAGCTATCACCCATGCGTGACAGACCTTCTTTGTATGTGTCCACAGCTTCCTTGATGTCTGAATTTTTCAGTTGACACAGTGCCTTTTGATTGTAAAATCTGTCGTCATTTTCATTGTAGTACAGGGCTTTTTCTATGTTTTCCATGGCTTCATCCATAAGATCCAAGTTGTATTGGCTTAAACTGAGCAAGTAATGTAATTCAGCTTTGTCGGGATATAGAGAGGATACTTTTTTTAAAGATTCATAGGCTTTGCCATATCTTCCGTATGCCAAGTATGCATTGGCGGATTCAATGGCTGCGTAGTCTTCAAGTTCCTTTAGGTTTTCTCTGACTTCTTCTTTAATATCTTGCTCGTCTTCTGTGTATAGTTCCAAGAATTTTTCAAAGTATAGTTTTGATTTTATGAATTGTTGCATATTTCGATAAATAAATCCCAGTCTGTAATATACAGGTGCAAATTTTTCATCTTTTTTTAAAATTTCTTCATATATTTTTGAGATGCCGTTTAAAAAATCCCTTTGTTCTTCTTGAGTCATGGTGGTGTAATTCTTGTTGTAAATGCTCTCCAATACATTGCCTCTTTTGAATTCCAATTCTTCGTCTTGTTCCATGAAGTTTTTATAAAAATTCAAA
>JAUNLL010000047.1:978-11115 GCA_030532275.1 Peptoniphilus sp.
AATAGATGTAAGCATCTATGAAATTCTCTGCCTGAACTGCTCTATAAGTCATATAGGAGATGAGTTTCTTTTCATCTTTTATCGTACGGCTCAATATCGCCAAATATTTTTCCTTGTCTTTAAAGTTTTCATCAATTCCTAAGAGATAGATTATCGCATGATTTATTTTGTCCAAGCTTATTTTTTCATCGGCTTCTTTGAGTTTTATGGATTTGATTAAGCTGTTAAATATTATTGGAAGAGGAAAGTTTTTTTCAATTGTCAAATCTCTTATTTTTACATCTTTTTTTAATTCTATAAAGACGACATTTTTCAGTCGTTTAGTCATTTCTTCTTGTAATTGCATTAAAATTCCCCCATGTATTTTCTTTTTCTCATTGTACTGCTGCTTAAAATAGTGAAAAGAGAACCTCTGAATAGCACATATACAGCTGTTATAAGTTGAATAGCTAGAATTCTCAATACTTGATCAACGGAGCTGTTCACAAGGTCTAAAAGCGTTACTTCCATGCCCGTTAAGGAACTTATAATATTGTTGCTCAATTTAAAAATAGTGTATCCCACTGTCTGTGTCAAAGTGGATACTATCAGTACGTATACCACGACGGGTATGCTCCAATGTATGAAGTTTTCCTTCATAAAATCAATGGTATATACGTAAGCATCCACATAAGATTTTCCTTTTATATATATGCTTTCACTTATTGCATTAAATAGGAAATAAATAATTGCAGCTACTGCTACTTTCACGGGAAGAGAGTTGGTCAAAAATTTTATGATCATCATCACAAAATAAACCGAATAGATGGTGAAAAAATTGTTTGTAAAGGATGATTTAAAACTTTTAAAGGATATTCTGTTGTAAAAGTTCAGATCCGAAAGTATCTCAAAATAGCTTGACAATACCAAGGAATAAACTATGGGAATGATAAATCCCACTCCTGAAAATCCTATGCCCCCCACTAATATGAGCGCTGAGCTCAATGCTATGCTATAAAGTAAAGGCATTATTAAAAATACCGGATTCTTCGATAATTTTTCTATGGTTGTATTCATGGCTTTTTTATAAACTGCCAATATATCTTCTATCATCTTGTATCACTCCTCTTTTTATATTATACAAATTTATTGAGAAAATACTAATTAAATATTATACTATACTGTTGAAAGGAAGGTCATAATGGTATTATGAAAAAATTTATTGATAAAGTCTTTCCAATAATGACTGTTGCAATTTTTATGAATATCTTTTTAGGTTTCAATGTTTTTGCAAAGGAGTTGTTAGCGGAAGAAGAAATTGCACCCGGTGTTTTAAGGCAGGAATACACTGTTAATTATGAAAACAAAAATTCAATAGTCAATTTGTTGAAGATCGACTTAAATAATCCCTATGTGGAGATTTCTGTGGTGGCAGGTGGCGGCAAGTACACAAATAGAGCTACCGTAAGTGAAATGGCCAATAGAACTGATGCTACCGCCCTTGTAAACGGTGATTTTTTTAATACTCTTCTACAAGGATCCCCCGAGGGACCGTCCATAGTCGATGGAAAACTTCAGACTTCTCCCGTTGAATATGTGGGCTTGTATTCCTTGGGAATAACAGATGATAATACAGCATCCATAGAAGAGATAGATTTCAGCGGAACTGTAACGGCAAAAAACGGCAATAGTTTTAAATTGGACAGCTTAAACAAATCCTATTATTGGTATGAGCCCACGGGAGAATATTCTCATCAAGACAAACTCAATCTATACAATGATTTCTGGGCATCCAAGTCGAGAGGAGATAAGAAAAACAGTGAAATATTAGTGTCAGCTGATGGCGTAGTTGAGCAAATAAGCGAGGGAAAAAGTTTTGATTTCCCTGTACCTGAGGGCAAATTTATAATTCAAGCAGATGGTAAGGGTTATGAATTCATCAAGAATAACGTGAATATAGGTGACAGAATATCCATTAATTACAGCATCACACCTAATAAAAATTATAAATTTTTGATTGGCGGTCATGCTCTTTTAGCGGATAATTCATCGCCAGTAGAATACACCAAGGATATAAAGGTTTTAGGCGGAGTGCGAGCAAGAACCGCAGCAGGTGTTTCAGCCGACGGCAAAACGTTGTTCATAGCAAGTGTCGAGGGAAGAACTAAGAGAAGTGCAGGATTGTCCTTAGGCAACTTATCCGATTTCATGGTGAGTGTAGGTGTATACAGAGCAGTCAACCTAGATGGTGGCGGATCCACAGCCATGGTTCTCAAAGAACTGGGTGACTTCGACAGAACAAGAGTCGTAAATCCAGAAAAAAATGCCGCAGAAAGAAAGGTTGTAAATGGAATAGGCATTTACAACAAAGCTCCCGATTCAGATAACTTGACAGGCGTTAAAATCGGCGGGCCCTCCACACTGTTAGTAGGGCAAAGCGGCGAATATAAATTAAAAGGTGCATGGAATGAGTTTCTAAAACCCCTAAGTATCGAAGGTATAAATTATCGCTTATACGCTTCAGATGAAAGTTTGGGAGTGTTTAACGGAAATTATTACTTACCTCTTCAAGAAGGTGCCGTGGATATTCTTCTTGCTACGGACAGCGGCGTTACAGGCTCGAAAAAAGTTAACATCGTGGGATTTGATAAGATAAAGGACTTGAAAATATCCTTGGATACAAGAAGAGTATCCGAAGGCTCGGTTATATTCCCCACTACAAGCGCCCTATTGAATAATAAAGAAGAACATATTCTAAGTCCCAAGGTTTTGAAATATGATATAGATAACTTCGATTACAGCATGGATGAAAATGGAAATATAATCATCCATTCTCTCAATGAAAATAAATTTGCAACGCTTAAAATCATGGCAGGAGAAAAATCAAAGACTCTAAAACTCTATGATGCCGGAGCGAATATCATACAAATGAAGATCGATGAAACGAAATATAACATAAATGAAGAAGCCTTTGAAATGGATACGAAACCCTTTATTAAAGACGACAGAACTCTTGTACCTGTCAGATTTATAGTGGAGGCCTTGAAGGGCGATGTCCAATACGACGAAAAAAATAGAATCGTAAATATGGTATATGATGGAAAAATCATAATCATACCCATTGATGACGACAAAATAATAGTGAATGATGAAGTCATAACCATGGATACAACCGCCATAATAAAGGACTCAAGAACCTTTATTCCCATAAGATTTATAGCAGAGTCCATCGGCATGATCGTAGACTATGAGGATTCCACCAGAGAAGTAACTTTGATTGAAAATAAAGACAGTCTGCAATAACAATTTTGTTCCAATCTTAAACAATTTAGGCAATAAAAAAGCGTACTATAAAATTTTATAGTACGTTTTCTTTATGCTCCTAAGTAAGCAGCTTTTATAGATGTATCATTTACCATGTCTGAGGACAATCCTGAGTTGACTATTTTACCTGTTTCCAATACATAGGTTCTATCGGAAATGGAAAGAGCTATATTTGCATTTTGTTCAACAAGTAAAACCGTTACTCCATCCTCCTTTAAGTCTTTGATTACATCAAAGATTTTTTCAACGAAGAGTGGAGATAAACCCATGGAGGGCTCATCTAGCAAAATAAGTTTCGGTTTGCTCATAAGAGCTCTGCCCATGGCAAGCATTTGTTGTTCACCGCCGGACAGCGTTCCTGCCATCTGATTTTTTCTTTCGGCAAGAATGGGAAATCTCTCGTAAATTTTTGAAATGTCTTCATCTATGTGAGATCTGTCCTTGATGATGAAAGCTCCCAATTTTAAATTATCCAAGACGGAAAGACCCGTGAATATTCTTCTTCCCTCAGGCACCTGTGCAATGCCCAGTCTTGTGATGTGGTGGGACTTAACTTTGGTGATATCTTGATCTTCAAAATGAATAGAACCTTCTTTAATCGGCAACAGTCCCGAAATACTTTGAAGAGTGGTGGTCTTGCCTGCTCCATTGGCTCCTATAAGACTCACTATTTCTCCGTCGTTAACTTCCAGGTCAACACCCTTTAAGGCGTGTATATTTCCATAAAAAACATTCAAGTTTTTAACTCTTAACATTATACAGCCCCCGTTCCCAAATAAGCATTTATAACCTTTTGATCGTTTATTACATCAGTAGGATTTCCTTCAGCTAATATCTTTCCATAGTTTAAAACCATTAGTCGTTCACAAATACCAAGAACGAGTTTCATATCGTGTTCAATCAACAAAATTGTCATATCAAATTTATCTCTTATAAGTCTTATGGTTTTCATCAATTCTTCTGTTTCTGTGGGGTTCATTCCCGCTGCAGGCTCATCTAACAGCAACAGAGAAGGATTTGTCGCCATAGCCCTTGCTATCTCCAGTTTTCTTTGATCGCCATAGGGTAGGGAATTTGCAGAGAATTGTTTGTATTTATCCAAGTTGAAAATACTGAGTATTTCCATCGCCTTGGTGTTTATTTCATACTCTTCATCCCAATATCCCTTAGTCCTGAACATCCCCTGTGTTATGGAATACTTCATATCCTTGTTGCAGGCTATTTTTACGTTATCCAGTACGGACAGATATCCGAAAAGGCGAATATTTTGAAAAGTTCTGGCAATACCATACTCCACAATCTTATAGGGTTTAACTCCGTTTATTCTATTGCCGTTTAAGTAAATATCGCCTTCCGTCGGAGAATAAACGCCTGTGATCATGTTAAATACCGTAGTCTTGCCGGCACCGTTGGGACCTATAAGACCTAGTAACTCCTTCTGTTTTATTTCAAGATTAAAATCTGAAACAGCTTGAAGTCCTCCAAACTTAATACCGACATTTTCGCATACTAAAACCGAATTACTCAAGATGTTTCACCTCTCTTCTTTTTAAGAGTCTTTTCTTTATTATTTAAAGTTGATTTAACAAGTCCCGTTAGAGAAAACTCTTTTCTTCCTAAAAGACCTTCCGGTCTGAAAATCATCATAAGAATCAGCACTATGGAGTATATGATCATTCTGTAATCTGCAAATTGTCTTAAAAACTCAGGTATTACAGTAAGTACAGTTGCTGAAAGCACAGCCCCCGTAAAGGAACCCATTCCGCCCAATACTACCATTACCAATATGTCGAAGGATCTATTGTAATCAAATACCTTGGCTCCGATTACTCCTATATTGTGTGCGTAAATCGCTCCGGCAACTCCGGCAAAAAATGCCGACAACGCAAAGGCGAAAGTTTTATAATAGGTTGCATTAATTCCTGAACTTTCAGCTGCAATTTCATCTTCTCTTATAGCTAAAACCGTTCTGCCATATCTTGATGTCATGACAGAGTACATGGCAGCTACTGAAATAATTGTAATTAGATATATGATACCGAAATTCTGCATTTTCGAAATTCCGCTTATCCCCTGTGCTCCACCTGTGAATTTGAAATATTCTATTAGAACTCTTATTATTTCTCCAAAGGCCAGAGTTACAATCGCCAAGTAATCTCCCTTTAGCCTAAGAGCGGGAATCCCTATTCCTATCCCTATTATACAGGCAAGAATTCCGCCTAAAATCAAACCTATTAGATATCCCGGAATCCCAGGCACAAGTTCAGCTTGTGAAAACAATGCTGCTGTATAGGCTCCAATTGACATGAATCCCGCATGACCAAGGGTAATTTGTCCTAAGTTTCCCACGGTTATATTTAGAGAAACGGCAAGTATGATATTTATACATACCAGTCTGAGCACGGAAAGAAAATATTTATTCAATATATTGAATTTATTCAAGGAAAATATTAATAAATATAGTAATGCAAGTAAAATAATCGTTAAAATATATATTCCACGTTTTTGTCTGGTCATATTCTCACCTACACCTTTTCCTTAATGTTTTTACCTAACAATCCCGTCGGCTTGAAGATAAGCACCACAATTAAAAGTCCAAAGACTATGGCATCCGCCAATTTACTGGATATGTACGCTCGTGCCAGTGCCTCCACAAGTCCGAGGATAAATCCTCCCAAGACAGCTCCGGGAATCAATCCTATTCCACCTACAACTGCAGCTGTAAATGCTTTTATCCCAAGCATTGAACCCATCAAGGGATAGGTTTGAGGATAGGCCGCCACATATAAAACTGAAGCTACTCCCGCCAATGCCGAACCTATGGCAAAGGTCATGGTCAAAGTATTATCTACATTTATTCCCACAAGTGCAGCAGCTCCATAATCTTCACTGGTTGCAATCATAGATTTGCCATACTTGGTTTTCTTCATAAACAACTGCAAAAGCACAGTCAATATAACGGTTATAACTATAGTTATTATGGTGGAAAAGGCAACAGTTCCGCCCATTATTTGTATTGGCTCCGCCTCAAAAATAGGAGGCACCGCTCTTGCGTTTGCTCCAAAAACTTTCATGACTAAATTTTGTAGCAACAAGCTCATTCCTATGGCTGTTATTAAGTTTGAAATTCTCGGGCTATTTCTAAGAGGTTTGTATGCCAACCTTTCAATTAATATTCCCAGTAAAGTACTTACTACCACAGTCGGTATAATTGCAAGATAAAAAGGTAAGCCCGCTTCCAGTAACACAAGTTGAATAGCAAATACAGTTGTATAAGCTCCGGCCATTATAATTTCACCATGGGCAAAATTTATAAGCAAGGCAATCCCATATACCATGGTATAACCCAGTGCAACTAAAGCATAAATCGATCCTATCTGTAATCCATTAAATATCTGCAATAAAAATCCCATAATATGCTCCTTTCAATAATTAAAAGCGGCAAATATCTTCTATTTGCCGCAGATAATTTTATTCAGGTGAAACAACCGAATCAAATGTATATTCTCCATCTTTGATGTTGATTATTGTTGCTGATTTAATGGGGTTATTATTTTCTCCAAATTTAATATTACCTGTAACACCATCTAGTTCAGCTGATTTTAAAGCTTCTATAACTGCTTCATAATCTGTAGAACCGGCTTTTTCATAAGCTTGTTTGTATAAATAAACTGTATCATATCCCAAAGCTGCAAAGGATGAAGGATCTTCGTCATATTTTGCTCTGTAGGCTTCAACAAAGCTCTTTACATGCTCTGAATCATCATCTACTGCATAGTGATTTGTAAAGTAAACTCCTTCAAGAATTCCCTTAGATGCTTCGTCTATGGTTGCAAGTACTCCGTCCCATCCGTCAGGTCCGATTATGTTCGCTTCTATTCCTAAATCTCTTGCTTGTTTTGCAATTAAAACGTCTTTTTCATAGTATTCCGGAATGATTATTACATCAGGTTGTCCATTTTGAATATTTGTCAATTGAACTTTGAAGTCAACGTCTGTTCCGCCGTATCCTTCATCTGCAACTATTTCAAGACCTTTTTCTTCAAATGTTTCTTTAAATGCATCAGCTACACCGTTTGAATAGTCATCTGAGTTATTTCTCAATATAGCCGCTTTTTTTGCTCCAAGAGTGTCAGCAGCAAAATTTGCAAGTATTTTACCTTGAAGAGGGTCGGTGAAACAAGTTCTGAATACATTGTCTTTTCCTACAGTGATTGAACCCATTGTTCCTGTGGGTGTAACCATAGGTATTCCGTCTGTTTCAGAGTTGTCTGCCACTGCTTGTGCAGGTTTTGAAGTTATGGGGCCTACGATACCGACAACTTCTTCTTCTATCAATTTATTGTAAATAGTTACCGCTTCGGTAGGATCTCCCTTATCGTCTTCAGATAGATATTCTATTTGTTTTCCGTCAATACCGCCATTTGCATTAATTTCTTCAATAGCCAATTTTATTCCGTTTTCGGTCGTATTTCCATAAACTGCTACCGGTCCGGTCTTTGGTATAATTCCGCCAAGTTTGATCACTTCAGAATCAGAACCTGTAGTTTCTTCTGCGTTTGTTGCAGTGTTATTTCCTGCAGCTCCGGCGTTTTCTTGCTTATTTCCACCACAGGCAGTTAAAACAAGAACAAGTGCCAATAAAGCCAACAATGTTTTTTTCATTTTCCTTCCTCCTAAAAAAAAATATTTTTCCTATTATAACACTTATAGAATCTATTTCAAGGCTTTATGTCAAAAAAGAATTAAAATACTGTTTTTTATTATACTTAAAGGACTTTTACATCTTTTCCGGTGAAGCTATACCCAACAGACCTAATCCCTCTTTAATCACGTTTTTCACGGCATAACAAAGCATAAGTCTTGTATTCTTGAGAAGTTCATCTTCTATTATTATTTGAGTGTGATTGTAGTATCTGTTGAAGGCCCTTGCCAATTCAACTGTGTATCTCGTTATGAAATAGGGCTCATATTTTTCGTGAGCATCCACTACTACATCAGTGAAATTATATAGAGTTCTCAATATGCTGTATTCTTCATCGGATTTCAAAAGACTGGGATCTATTTCGTTATTTATGTCGAAACCTCCCTTTTCCAACAATGAACAGATTCTTGCATGAACATATTGCACATAAGGTCCTGTTTCTCCTTCAAAGGAAAGTGTTTTGTCCCATGAGAATACATAGTCTTTTATTCTTTGATTAAATAGCTCTTGGAATTTTACCGCTCCTATTCCTACTTGAGCAGCCAATTCCTCTTTATTTTCAATTTCTTCGCCCTTTTCTTCTTCTCTTTTTGTGAGGATTTCTTTGACTTTTTCCACTGATTTATTGAGTACATCCTCAAGGTATACCACTCTTCCCTTTCTCGTGGAAAGCGTACCTTCTTCAAGAGCGACCATTCCGAAGGGAACGTGAACTACTTCATCTGACCAGTCATATCCCATCTCTTTCAGTATACCTTTAAGTTGTTGGAAGTGAAGGATTTGTTGAGATCCTACTACATAGATATTTCTGTAAGGTTTATGTTCGGTGTGTCTATAATGAGCAGCAGCAATATCCCTTGTTATATAGATTGTGGATCCGTCAGATTTTATTATTAGAGCCGGAGGCAGATCATATTTTGACAAGTCCACTATTTTAGCACCTTCAGATTGAACCAGTGCGCCGGATCTTTCCAATTGTTCAACTTCTGCAGGCATGTAATCAGAATAGAAAGATTCTCCCTTGAAGGTATCATATTCTATATCCAGTAGCTTATATACTTTGTTGAATTCCATAAGAGATACATCTCTTATCCATTGCCAAAGTTCCAAGGCTTCTTCGTCCTTATTTTCAAGTCTTGCAAACCAATTTCTGCACTCATCTCTCAACTGAGGGTCAAGTTCCACTTCTGTATTTATTTTTACATAGAGCTTCAATAGTTCGGGAATGGGATTGTTCATTATAACTTCTTTGTCACCCCATTTTTTTATTGCAACTATCAACATTCCGAATTGTGTTCCATAGTCGCCAAGGTGATTGTAAGAAATTGTATTGTAGCCTAAGAAGTTGTAAATTCTCTTGATGGAATCTCCTATTACAGTGGATCTTATATGTCCGATATGGAAGGGTTTGGCAATATTTGGTGATGAATATTCCACTACGACATTTTTTCCTTCTCCTATGCCCGGCTTACCGAAGTCCTCTTGTTTTTCCTTGATTTCATTTAAAATTTCCGATGCTAATTTCAATTTATTTATATAAAAATTTATATATGCAGATTTGGATTCCACTTTTTCAAAGTATTCACTTGATATCGAATCTGCTACTTCCTTTGCAATTATAGCCGGATTTTTTCTAAATATCTTCGCTAAAGAAAAAACAGGAAAGGCATAATCTCCCATTTCCGCATTGGGAGGTACTTCTATTACCGATTCAATTTCTTCCCTTGTCATCACTTGCTGATCTTTATTGAGTTTATCTTCTAAAATATTTGCTATTTCTTCTCTAAAATTAACCATATCTGCTCCTTATTTTAATATTAATTTTTGCTATTATCATTATATATTATTTATTTAAATTCTACTACACTTACTCCGTCTCCACCTTCATTATACGCAGCATCAAAGGATTTTTTTACGGAGTGATGTCCGCTCAGGTAATTTTTTACCTTTTGCCGCAGAGCTCCCGTGCCCTTTCCATGTATTATTCTTACCTGTTTTATGCCGGACAAGTAAGCATCATCTAAATATTTTTCCAGCAGAGGTCTTGCATCGTCAAAGGTCTTTCCCCTTATATCCAATTCAGGTTTAATGTACTTCGATTTGTTATTTACAAATCTTCTGACATTTTT
>JAUNLL010000048.1 GCA_030532275.1 Peptoniphilus sp.
CAAATCTGAAGTCCTTTTTTTATATCAATAATTTACCTGCATTTGATAGATATGAACTGACTCTTTCAAGAGCTATCAGCACTTTTTCGTAGATCAATCCGCTTTCGGGATCACAGATGCCCGTTCTCATTCTGTCAAGGTGAGAGCTTCTGTAGTTGACAGTTTCTCCTTCGACGATTTTGTTTGCCGTTCTCAGTTTTTCCACCTTTTCCTGCTTATCCATCTTTGAATATATGACATCGAACATTCCTCTTATGGCCTCGTCTATGGTTTCCATTTCCTTAACGGAAGTTTCAGTATAGATCAAGCCCCTTTCCATGTTGGTTTTTGCAAATTCCGCTATGGACTTTAAGTGGTCACCAATCCTTTCGATATCTCTGACTATTCGCATGTAGTTGGTGAAGCTGGTGGCTGTATTGTCATTCATCCTATTGCCCAGTACATCTATTATGTACTTGGTTATGTTTGAATTTAAAAAGTTGATCGTTTCTTCATTTCTAAAGACTTTGTCATATTTTTCCTGGTCAAAATTTAAAAATATGCTCATGGTCATATCGTAATTTTCCTTTGCCAGTTCGACCATTCTGTTGGTTTCCGCTCTTACATTTGTAAGTGCCAAGTTGGTGTCTATCATATTCCTATCAGTGATGTACTGCAAAGAGAGAGAGTCCGCCTTTTCGTCCTTGCCAGGTATCAATTTGGTGGCAAGAGCAGCCAACTTATTGGAGAAGGGGAACAACACGATGGTGGTCAAGATATTGAAAAAGGTATGCATATTGGCAACTTGTGCCGCACCTCTCGGTCCGGATATATTTATGACGAAATCCGCTATGGGTAACGCCCTTGCAAAGGCTATGAATAAAAAGGTTCCTATCAAGTTGAACAGGACGTGCACAGCCGATGTTCTCTGTGCGTTTTTGCTGGCTCCTATTGCCGACAATACCGATGTTATACATGTACCTATGTTAAATCCGAATATTATATACATGCTGGAATGAAGATCAATCAGTCCTTGACTTGATATGGCTTGCAATATACCAACCGATGAAGATGATGATTGTATTATCGCCGTGAATATGGCCCCTACCGCCACTCCTAAAAAGGGGTTTTGAAACTTGGTCATGAGTTCCACAAATATGGGCTTATCTCTCAAGGGCTTCATGGATGTGGACATCATTTCCATTCCCACGAAGAGCATTCCCAAACCCAAAACTACTTGTCCTAAATACTTTGTTCTATCGTTTTTTGCACCTTTGTATATTGCAAAACCGACAAAGGCTATCACCGGAGCGATTTTGGTTATGTTAAGAGCGACAAGTTGACCTGTGATCGTCGTTCCCACATTGGCTCCCATGATTACTCCCACCGCTTGAGAGATGGTCATCAGTCTTGCGTTTACAAATCCCACCGCCATTACCGTTGTCGCCGATGACGATTGAATTATGGCGGTAACTACAGTTCCTACCAGTACTCCTTTTAACGGACTTGATGTGAGTTTTTCTATGGTGGTGTGGAGTCTTTTACCTGCGAAAAGTTCAAGGGCCGAACTCATCATCTCCATACCGAACAAAAACAAAACTAAACCGCTCATCAAGCCCAATAAATAGCTTATTGACATATCTACCTCCTCATACTCTATAATGATAACCTAAAGAGTAAAATTTTTAAATATTAAAAGCGAATTTAGTAAATTATTTTTTACTGCACGAGCAAAAAAAGACAAGTATTTAACTTGTCTTTTTAACAAATTTTTATTCAGATTTTAATTTGAATTTTTTGTGAAAGTATCCGCTGGTTCCTGCCAATGCTCCAAAAATCAGTATTCCTCCCACTACTATTCTCAAGTTCAAAGGATCTGCAAATATTATGACTCCCATTATGGCCGCTATGAATATCCTGCTGGCCGATACCAAGGCCCCTGTGGCATTGTCAACGTATTTGTAACCTTCAGTTATGAATATCTGTCCTAAAAATCCTGAAATACCTGCAAGCAATATATTTATCTTCACAAAAAGACTGGCTCCGCCCACTTTGGAGAAATCAGGAATTGCAAAGGGCAAGTTCACAAACATGGCCAATATCATCACATAGAATATTATGGTGCAAGTGCCGTCTGTTTTTCTGGCTTCCTTCAAAGAGAGCACACTGATCGCTCCGGCAATGGAAGATAAAAATGCACAGGCATCTCCGATATTTATGTTGTCAAATCTCGGGTAGGCTATTAAGTAACAACCGAACATTATTATTGCCAGATAGAAATAACTGCTCTTTTTGATCTTTTCCTTGTAGATCAAGGGTGCCAGTATCAATACAAATATGGGATAGGTCATCTGAAGCATGTTTGCATTGGTAATGGTTGTGTACTGAAATCCTATGGAGAAAAACAGTATTGACAATCCGTTAAATACACTTCTTAGGAAAATATGCTTAAATTTATTAGGTTTCAAGGACATATTTTTCGCCTTCATGTATATGAACATGATTGTTGCGCCTACGGTAAATCTCGCAAAGGCACTCATGGCTCCTGTCAGTTCGGAATTTTGAGTGACCAACTTACCGAAAGACGAACTGGCAGCAAAGCTCACAGCTGATAAAAATATCAGAAATATCCCCTTGTTCATTGAGTTCTTTTCCATAATTCCGCCTTTCACTCGCTTAGTTTATCTTTCGATTTTAAGCAAGACTTTTTCAACTCTGTTTCCATCGACTTTCAAAACTTCAAATTGCATGTTTTCAATTAAAACTTTATATCCAACGACGGGCATGTCGTTGTTCCTCTCTATCATCATACCTCCAATGGTATTTGAATTGTAAATAAAAAGGTCCTCATCAAGATCCATCTCTTGACACAAGTCCTTAATGTTGATATCACCGGCTAATTCATAGGTGTTTTCAGATACTTCTTTTATTGGTTTTTCTTCGTCATCATACTCGTCATAGATTTCTCCCACGAGTTCTTCCACCAAGTCTTCTATGGTCACACATCCCATGGTTCCACCGTATTCATCTATTACAATTGCCATCTGAACCTTGCCTCTGTTGAGAAGTTTAAAGACTTTGTGCAACTTCATGGTTTCATGAGCAAAGCATGTATCCAAGAGTGTTTCTCTCAAAATAACGTGGAAATCTTCCTTTTCTTCACCCTTTGAAGCTATAAATCTCTCCAAAAATATGTTGGTGTGGAGTATTCCTATTATGTTATCAATGTTTTCTTCGTATACGGGAATTCGTGAATAGGGTGAGTTTAAAATCTTTTCTTTGATCTCTTCTTCACTGTCATCTAAATCTATTGCCAACATATCCCTTCTGGAGGTTATTATATTGGATACGGATATATCCGAAAAACTCAGTGCCGATTGAAGCAGATCCGATTTTTCCTTGTCGATTACCCCGTCACTTTCGATATTTTCGATGATGTCTATTAAATCTCCCTCATCGTAAAACTCCTCTTCCGAGTTCTCCCAAAGTACCGACAGCTTATCCACTAAAAATACTACCAACACTACCAAGGGTTTAAAAATCGTCTTTATTATTTTTAAAGGCAGTGCCGCAAAGCAAACGAATTGAAAGGAAGTTTTCTTGGCTACTACCTTGGGTGTAATCTCTCCAAAGATCAAAATTATAATCGTCATGGCTGTTGTAGCAATAAGAGTTGCCCCACTTCCCACAAGTTCCATAGCTATGATTGTCGCTATGGACGATGACGCTATATTCACCAAATTGTTGCCAATGAGTATGGCACTTAATGTGTCGTTGAAATTCTCCGCAATATCAAGGGCTATGCCTGCGGTCATATTACCGGAATCCGCTCTGGTTCTAAGCCTAATCTTATTCACCGATGCAAAGGCTATTTCTGAACCCGAAAAAAAGGCGGAGAAAATTATGCAAATGACTATGCCTATGTAGGGAAGTATATTCATAGGACATCTCCTCTCGATAACTCAGCAGGTGAAACCTCGTCTTCTTCATCCCAAATTTCGCCCACAAGCTCTTCGAGGATATCCTCTACGGAAACTATCCCCTTCACTTTTTTATTCTCATCTAAAACTATTGCCAGGTGGTTTTTTGCCTCGTTCATCTTCTTAAGCACTACGTCGATTTTATCATTTTCTCTGACGAAGTAAGGATCGTATTTTATATCCTTCAGTTCAATATCGCCGAATTTAATGAGATTTCTGTAAAATTCTTTTTTTTGAACTATGCCTGTTATTTTGTCCATGGTCCCGTCGTAGAGGGGATATCTGGAATATCCCGAATCTATTATGACATCTTTGATCTTGTCAAAGGACCAATTCATATCTATGGCAACTACATTTTCAAGTCCTTGGTATACGTCCTTTACGGTCTTTACATCAAAATCCATGGCAGAAAGAACGAGCTCCTGTTTTTCCAAACTCAATTTCCCCTCTTCTCCTACGGATTTTACTATTTCATAAAATTCTTCCTCATTTATAAGGGGTTCATCATCCGATGGGAAAAGATTCGAAAAGAAGTCCGATACTGCCATGAATACTATGTTAAGCGGTTTGAACAACACCATGAAGAACTTGAGAGAACCCGCTATGGAAAGGGCGTAGTTCATGTTGGATTTACCGAAACTCTTGGGAATCATTTCGCTGAATAAAAATACCACTATGGTTGATAGAATAGTTGAATATTTTACATAGCTTATCCCGAAGTGTTTTGTCGTAAGTACTGTCACTAAAGATGCAAAACCTATGTGCGTTATGTTGTTGCCGATTAAGAGCGTAGTAAGTGCACTGTCAAAATTATTTACTATATCAAGTGCATTTTTAGCTTTTTTATTTCCGCTTTCAGCGTATTTTCTAAGTTTTATTTCATTTATCGAGGCAAAGGTTATCTCTGCAGATGCGCAATAAGATGCCCCAAGAATCAGCAGGAACAATATTATTACCTGCAGATACCCGTCACTGTCCATATACTCAACTCCTATAAATTCACCTCTCGACTTGGACTGTCGGAGGTGTTTATATTATAAATACAACAAAGCTCCCTCCAAAATTCGAAGGGAGCTTTCAACTCTTTATTTATCGAATTCTTCAAAAAGTCCTTCTACTGCCGTTCTAGCTGCATAAAAATTAACTTTTGGAGTTTCAAGAGCCGCTACACATCCCGGAGTCAACATCATGCCTCTGGGTCCTGCTTCTCTTATAACTTCTCTTAAGTGTTCTTTGACTTCATGAGCTTCTGCAGTGGTCAGCCATTTTTCATTAATTCCGCCAAGCAGACATTTGTCCGTGATTTTTCTTGCTTCTTCCATGGAAGGTACAGTCCATCTGTCGTGCCAGTTGATGCATTGAACCGGATAATCTGCAAGCAGTTCGAACATGGTGTTGTCGCCATGGATGTGAACTATGTTGAAGTATGTATCTTCATTGCAGGCTTCCAATACTTGAAGGTCATACTTAGTGCCGAATTCCTTGTATTCTTCTTCAGTCATGAAGTCTGTCGAAGAACATTGTGATGCAAAGAAAAATCCTGCGACGCCATATTTTTTATTTGCCTTTACAAAATCAATAGTCGTCTTTGTTATTTCTTCAAGAGCGTGATGAACATATTCGGGATTCGATCTCAAATCGTCGAAAATTCTCATTCCGGCAAGTTTTTTAGCTGTTGTCAAAGGACTGAAAATTGTTTGAACATAGGGTATTTCTTCGCCCTTGAGTTGTTTTTGAAGTTCCTTTGCAAATTGAAGCGTCTTGCCGTGTTCTCCGAAATATCCGGGAACAGCTTCCAGTTCATTCCATTCTTCAACGCTGTTGATTGCAAATTTTCTTTCAAACACAGGTTGTGTTTCCGTGCAGTAAAAAGTACAACTAAGTCCAAAGTCATGTGCTCCGTAGTTTCCATAGGGCATCATCTTGATGAAGTCCACATCGTATAGATGCGCATATTCTATGGTTTTTTCTGCAAGAGCCACTGCGTCCTGATCCACTTCAGGCATATGAAACCAAATGCTAAAGGGTATTCTATCAACTTTTTCTTTGTTGATAGCTGCCAAAACTCTTTCTTTTTTCGTCATTTTATTCATAACTTCTCTCCTTTTAAACAAAATGCAATTACTTCTAAGATTTTTTAAATAACTTCTTAATATCTCCCCAGAAGGGCGATACTAGGAATACTATATTTACAGTCAGCAATAACAGCGGTATGGGTTTTAAAAGTGCAGTCCACATGTCCGCGCCGTAAAGAGCAAGTGCCCTTCTAAGGTTTATCTCCGAGGTTTTGCCCAATACAAAGGCAAGTACAAAAGGCGCCATGGAGAAGTTACCCTTTATCATATAGAATCCGATAAATCCGAAGAATAATATCAGATAAATGTCAAATATCAAGTTTCTGTAAGTGAAGGCTCCCAGTACACAGAAAGCTCCCACCACAGGTATTAAAACACTCTTGGGAATAATTGTCACTCTTGCGTACAAGGGTGCTCCGAAAAGCCCTATAATCAAGATGAAAACATTTGAAAGAAGCAAGCCGAAGATCAATCCGTAGGCTACATCTGCACTTGCGGTGAATAATTGCAATCCCGGAGCAAGTCCGTGGATTAAAAGTCCACCCAAGAATAGAGCCGATGTACCGTTACCCGGTATTCCCAAGGTCAACAGCGGCACTAAAGAACCGCCTACTACTCCGTTATTTGCAGCTGATACGCAGGCAAGACCTCTTTCATTTCCCTTACCGAAGGTTTCTGGATGGGGATCCAGTTTCTTCGTCAGGTTGTAGCTTATGCCGGCCGCTACCGTTGTACCTGCGGCAGGTATAATTCCTACAAGAGTCCCTATTATTGCCGATCTTACATTCGCACCTAAAATATGAAGATGATCCTTTGCCGATAAGAAAGGACTTCCCTTCATGCTTGAGTTGTCTATTGCTATTGATTCCTGATCTTCAGAAACCATTATCAAAACTTGAGATACTGCGAAAAGTCCCAATACTACAGGTAAAAGAGGCAGCTCATCGTATATCTCATGTATTCCAAAATTAAATCTGCTCTTGCCTGTGATGCCGTCATATCCCACTACTGAGCACAGCAGTCCCAGAGATGCACTGGCAAGGCCTTTGAGCATGTTTTCCTTTGACAATCCCACTATGATGACTATACCCATCATGGTGGTCAAAAAGAGTTCCACCGGTCCAAATTTAATGGCAATTTGCGCAAGAGGCGGAGCTATGAATAAAAGTGCCAGACCTCCTACAATTCCTCCTATAAAAGCACTGAATGTGGTCACTCCTATGGCCTTCAATCCCTCTCCCCTTACAGTCATCGGATATCCGTCTATGGTCATGAAGAGCGAGTCGTCAGTACCCGGTGTATTTATAAGTACTGCTGTAATGTTTCCTCCAAAGGAAGCATTTACATATATTGCCGCAAGGGTGATAAGTCCTGTTACGGGTTCAAGCCCGAAGGTAACAGGTAAAAATATGGCTATACCCGTAGTAGCAGACATTCCCGGAAGAGCACCGAGGATGGAACCTACAACAGATCCGATAGTCAACCACAAGAGGTTGTCAAAGGTGAATAATTCTAAAGCATATCCTAAAAAATTCATTTTCACCCTCCTTAAATAATTATACCGTCAGGAATATTTAGCTTTAACAATACTTCAAAGAACAGATACACTACTAGAGGCGTAAATATTGCCACTCCCAGCATAATCTTTTTATTTCTTTGTCCTAATACATACATGGCTCCCAGTAAATATATGGGTGTAGATATATAAAATCCGAAAAAGCTTATCAATATTACATATACGAGCAATAAAATTCCAAATTTAATGGATCTCGAAGTTCCGCTAAAATCAAAGGTTTCGTCTTTCCTCGGTCCGAATATAGAGCTGAACAATAAAATAGTCGCCAATAAAATTGCAATCCCTGAAACTATATAGGGGAAAAACTTCGAATCCATATCGGATATTTTTCGAGTTTCAAATATAAATAAAATAGCCCAAGCATAAAGAAGAATAACCGATATGAAATTGTAGTTAAACTGCTTTTTGGAATTTTCAGTTCTATTTTCTTTTGATTCCATTTATAATCTCCTTAATTTTTAAGAGGGGAGGTTTTCTCCCCTCTTTTGCTAAATAATTATTGCCAGGGGTCATCTGCCCATAGCTCAGTAAGCATGTCATAGAATTCTCCAAAGGAAGCGCTAACTTCTTCTCCTGTTAAAGAGTCTGTAGGAGCCTTCATTTCTTCGGCTTGCTTCTTAACTTCGGGGTCATTAGCTGCAGCAACTAGACAATTTTCTAAGTATTGTCTGATTGGTTCAGGCATTTCCTTAGGACCTGATACAGCTCTTGTATTCAATTGAATTACATCATATCCGTTTTCCTTGTATGTGGGTACATCAGGCATAAATTCTGATCTTTCGTTGTTTCCTGTAGCCAATACTTTGATTTGACCGTTTTCCACAAAGGTTGTAGTATCTGTTATGTTCAAGCAGAATGCATCTACGTGTCCGCCGATTACGCCTGCCATTACGTCTGCTCCACCATTAAATGCTGTGGTGTTGAATTTTGCTCCAGAATCCTTTTCAATCAGTTTTACTGTAAGTCCTTCAGAGCCTATTACAGATGTAACTCCCAGTGAAATTTTGCCTGGGTTTTCTTTAGCTGCATTTACCAGTTCTTCAAGAGAGTTGTATTCAGAATCAGCAGCTACTCCGATAGCACCGGGGTCACTCATCATACTGAATATGTATGCGTATTTGTCATATCCGAAATCAACTTCATCTGCTTCTGCAACACTGGGGATCAACATAGCTGTAGGTGTAAATCCTATGGTGTATCCGTCAGGTTTAGCATTTGCAAGTGCATTCCATTGAATTCTTCCACTTGCTCCTTCTTGATAGTCAACTATTAAACCGTATTTCCAACCTTCCATTTCTTTGATTTTATCAAAGAGAATTCTTATATAAGCATCTTGAACTGATCCTGGTGAGAATCCGTAAAGATAGTGTATTTCCTTGTTTGGATAATCTTCAGGTACACCTTCAGGTCTTACAATTCCGCTAGCTGATGCTTCGCCTTCAGTTTCTTCTGTAGCTTCTTCATTTGTTTCTTCTGTATTAGTAGCTTCTGCAGAGTTTTCAGTTGCATTTTCTGCAGGTTCTTCCACTTTGTCTTTGCCTCCGCACGCTGTCATAGTGAACAGCAAAATAAGCGATAATACTGTAACTAATAAGTTCTTTTTGTTAAACATATTACTCCTCCTTAAATATAACTCATTTAACAATTTAGTTTATTATACCACAAAAACATATGTTTAGAATACATAGTTTATAGTGGATTTAGAAATATGCCTACGGCCTTTAAAGCCCTCAACTATCTGATTTCTTCCCTAATTTACTAGTTCTTTTCGTATTCCTTTTCAATCATTTCGTTCAGTATTATCTCGTCCGTTGTCTTCATTCCGTACTTAGCTATATTTCCAACCGTCTTTATGGTTTCATCGATATTTTTCTTTACTATGCCGTCACCTGAATTGAAGCTGTTCTTGGTTTTTGCTTGGTCATAGGCTAAAAATCCGTTTCTGATGCTGGATGCTATCTTCATAGCACAGGATGGTTTTGCTCCGTCACAGATTATTCCTGAGTTAACTGCCAATGCATTGGATAGTGTATCCGCTATGACTTCCTTAGGTTCTCCCTTTAACATCGCTATACCGCAAACGGAAGCTGAACCTGCCGATACTACTCCACAATAAGCAGACAATTTGCCTATTCCTTCCTTCATATACAGACCTAACAAGTTAGCAAAGATCAAAGCTCTGTAAAGTCTGTCGCCTTCTATTCCGTGGTTCTTTGCGTACACTATTATGGGTACTGCCACAGTTATACCTTGATTTCCCGATCCTGAATTGATTATTACAGGCATTTCACAACCGCTCATTCTTGCATCGGATCCGGCACTTGCATAGGCTGCCAACTGTTCTCTTTCATTATCTCCAGCTGAGTTCAGGATAAGGCTTCCGATATTTGAACCCCAATCATTTTCCAGACCTTCAACGGCAATTTCGTAGTTGTATTTTATTTCAAGATCCAAAATATCCTTTATGTCTGAATAGTCCACGTTCAAAGCGTAGTCGTATATTTTGTCAAAGGTGAAATCCATCTTTGTATCTTCAGTTTTTTCAACGGATTTTTTAAATATGACTTCTCCGTTTCTTTCTATGGTCGTGATGTTGGTGTGGTCGTCTTCAATCACTACTCTTGCGCTGTTTTCTCCCTTTTTGAGGATTACATCGATGTATAGATTGGCAATTCCAGGCACCAAATTCAATTCGCATATTCCTTCTTCAATTAGCTTGTCACATTCTTCAAGTCTTGACTTGTCGATGTTTTCAAGAACTTCCAATTTTCTGTCGGCATCTCCAAGCAATGCTCCTGCTACTAAGGATATCTCTATGCCCTTTCTTCCTTCAGTTCCCGGCACCTTGACCGAGTTGGCATTTTTGATCATGTTTCCCGATAAGTTTGCAATTATTTTTTCAGGTTCTTCCCCAAGCTCTTCCTTTGCCTTTGCAGCCGCATAGGCTAAAGCTATGGGTTCAGTACAACCAAAGGCAGCTAGAAGCTCCTTTTTCATAAATTCTTTATATTCCATGGTACAACTCCTTTATATTTAACAATTTCTTTCTATATATTATATACGCAATTTTCGTGCCAACTTTTAATAGCCCTTTATCCCCCTTTTAATCGATTATAATTTCTCATTTTTGCAAATTGTATAAAATAATTTGCATTTTTGCGAATTATTTGGTATTATTTTTACAGGTGATGATATGCAACAACTTACGGATATTACAAATGCGGTAGTAGAAGTGGCAGATGCCATCAGTTCCATACTCTCCGTGGATGTCACGGTCATAAATGCGGACTTGGTGAGAATAGCTGCAACGGGCAAGTACAAAAGCAAAATCGGAG
>JAUNLL010000049.1 GCA_030532275.1 Peptoniphilus sp.
CCACCACACACAAACACTTCAACCACTCCCACACCCTCTCATACTCCCAAACTCCACAATCAACACCCTACACCTTTCAAACTCCCAAACTTCCACTCCCACACTCTCTCACACTCCAAACTCCACACCTACTCCCGCTCAAGGGGAGGGGAAAAAGATATTTTAAATTACCGGTTGCAAATTTAAAAAGAATATTCTATAATGTATTTAGAACATACGTTCTAATCAATTCATAATTTCTCACAAGGAGGTTGTAATATGTATGAGGAAATAGAAAGATTGTTGCTGGAAAGGGATGATGAGGATGCAAGGTTAAGATTGGTACAGTTGTTAAATCCTTTAATTATTTCTTCTATAAAAAGGTACTGTCCTCTGTGGCGACAGTACGACGATTTACTCCAAGACGGGATAGTGGTGGTGTTGGAGTGTGTGGATATGTATGATCCCGAAAGGGGATATTTCTTGGGTTTTGTGAAGAGTTATCTGAAGTTTTATTTTCTAAAGACTTTTAAGTACTTATTGATGGATGAGGAGCATATTTCTTCTGTGGAGGAGGAAACGTGGGAGGAGTTTGTTTCTGATGATGAGGATATGGAGCAAATGTTGTTGAGAGAGGAGTTTTCGGGAGAGATTAAAGAGGCTTTGGCTCTGCTGACGAAAAGGCAGAGGGAGGTCGTCGTGATGTATTATTTTTTGGATATGAGTTTGATTGATATTGCCACGAGCCTTGGTATAAAGAGGTGGACGGTGATCAATACTAAGAGGAGGAGTATGGAGATTTTGAGGAGGTTTTTTGATGTTAATTGATAAGTTGCCCATAGGTTTAAATTTTTCGAAGAGAGCGGGCAGTCCTAAGTTCATAGTGGTGCATGATACGGGCAATGCTTCTGCAGGTGCTGATGCCAAGGCGCATTTCAGGTATTTTAACGGGAAGTACAGAGGTGCGTCGGCTCATTATTTCGTGGATGATGAGGGAGTTGTGGAAACTGTGGAGGTGGCCAATTCGGCGTGGCACTGTGGTGACGGGCGAGGAAGGTACGGTATTTACAATTACAATTCCATAGGTGTGGAGTTGTGTGTCAACAGTGATGGTGATTGGGAGCGCACCAAGGAGAATGCTCTGGGTTTGATAAGGTTTTTGATGAGGTTTTACGATATTCCCAAGGGAAATGTGGTAAGGCACTATGATGCCAGCAGAAAGGTATGTCCGAGGAGGATGTCGGCGGATAATTGGAGGGAGTGGTGGATTTTTAGGGAGATGATTTAATTTTTTTGGGTTTGGAATGGCAACTTTGAGAGTGATTATGTATATATATTGTAGGAGGTGATAATATGGCTTATACGAACAGAGTTGACAAGGTCACTTTGAAATTGGGCATTGTCAAGGGCATTGATGAGGAAGGTGCGGAGGTTTTGAGAAGCAGATCTTTCAGATATATCAATCCCAATGTGACGGATGATGTGCTGGGAGAGGGTGCGACTAAGCTGGGCGCTTTTTTCAGTCAGGAGTTGAGAAGTATTAAAAAGGTTGTTGAGCATGAGTTGATTCAAGGTTGATGATTTAAGAAAGGAGGAGAGTTATGACTAAGAAGACTTTGGAGCTTAGTTTTGTGGATGAGAATGACAAGTCCATCAGATTGACTGTGCAAGATCCCAGAGATGATATTGTGAAGGGAGATTTGGTGGAGTTTGAAGGCTACATCGTGGAAAATGAGCTTTTTTTAGGGCCGACGGGCAAGATAACGGGTTTTGGTACTGCTAAGTACAGAGAGATCACCGAAAGAGATTTGTTAGTTTAATTCGGAGGTGATTTTGTGAATATGAATGAGCTTTTTGCCAATATTGCCAATATCGGGTTTCCCATTGCCATATCCTGTTACTTGCTGGTGAGGGTAGAGGCTAAGATATCCGATTTGACACAGAGCATTAATGAGCTTAGTAAAAATATTGAGAAGTATATGAATTGATTGAAGGTTGGAACCTTCTTTTTTTATTGCATAAAAATACCCTCCTCACTGGTTTGTCCAGTAAGGGGGGTACATATCATGCGGGTTGGAGGGTAGTTTTTTAATCGTTGTTGTTGTCGGATTTGGAGGAGGATTTTTTGGTGTCCTTGGTTGTTTTTTTGGTGTCGTCTTTTTTCTTGTCCTCATCTTCATCTTCGTCATCATCTTCTACGAAGGCGTACTTGTTGATGTAGTGTGGTTTGGTGCCTTCGACGAAGTATTCGTATCTTCCGCCGCTGTATTTTCTATACAGTCCACTTTCGGGCATTGGAAATTCTTTGTTTTCCAAGTCGGCGTGTATGGGTTTCATTATTTCTCGCCACAGTGATGCGGCTGCGCTTGACATAAAGGGCAGGGGTTCGTGCATATCGTTGCCTATGAATACGGAGCATAGGTAGTAGGGTGTGTATCCTACGAACCATGCTTCTTTTTTGTCGTTGGTGGTGCCTGTCTTGCCGGCTATGCTCATTTTTGAGAAGTTGGCATTTGTCCCTGTTCCTCTGCTTACTACTTCTTCCAGTATGTTTGTCAGGATAAAGGCGTTTTGTTCGGATATGATTTTTTTGCCTTTGTGTTCATTTTCGTAGAGGACTTCACCGGCGGAGTTGGTGATTTTGTCTATGAAGGAGGGTTTTGCATATACTCCTTCATTGGCGAGGGTGGTGTATGCTCCTGCCATTTCCAAGGGTGATATTCCGTAGGTCATTCCTCCCAGTGCCAAGGCGGAGGGGTTCATATCGTTGATCATCTTGTTGTCTTCGGGCCATACCAGTGAGGATACGCCTATGTTTTCCAGGTTTTCCATTATTTTGCGGAAGGCTTTTTCTTCGTCTACTGCTGTGGAGTAGTATCTGTTTTTGTTGTTGGGGTTGTCATAGTCTGCTCCTATATCTCTTGCTACTAAGTAGGATCCTACGTTTGAGGATCTGACTATGAGGTTTCTGATGCTTGTCCATCCCACATAGGAGCCGATATTTTTCATTTTCACCTTGGGAAATATGCTCTGGGGCAGTCTTGCATCGAGATATACGTCTGCTGCTGTGGCTCCGTTGTCAAAGGCTGTCATGTAGACGGATATGGGTTTGATGCTTGAGCCGGGCGATCTGGGTGATGTGGCTCTGTTGAAGTTGGAACTTCCTGCTATACCACGGCCACCTATGAGTGCTTTTACTTGTCCCGTGTCGGGGTCGAGAAGCACGGAGCCGATTTGGGGTTGTTTGATGCCTTTGTCGTCAATGGTGGTTCTTGGAAATATTTTGTCGTTGTTGATTACTTTTTCCATGTGTTTTTGAAGTTCAAGGTTCATGGATGAGTATATTTGAAATCCGCTGGTATAGAGTTTGTTTACTGCTTCTTCGTCGCTAAAGCCCATGGTCTTCAATATTTCAATGGCTTCGTTCTTCACTTCGTCTACGAAGTAGGAGGAGAGGCCTTTTTCTTCTCTTGCGCCTATGCTGATGTTTAGAGGTTCAACTAAGGCCGATTCGTATTCCGTCTGTGTGATGGCGCCTTGTTGGTACATTAGTTTAAGTATGAGTTCTTGTCTTTGCTTGGCGTTGGGGTTAAATATTGCTTTCATGGGTGTGACTACGTTGGATTCGATTTGCTTTAGATCGAAGTTGTCTATCTTTTCCATTTCCGCCAACTGCTTGGATATCTCCAAGGTTTCTTCGGAGTTGATGTATCCGGAGCTGGTGGGGACGAGCAACACTTGAAAGGCGCTCAAGTTGTCATCTTTGGTGAAGTATTCTCTGTTGTAGGGAGAGTACTTTTCGGGTCTGTTGGTTATGCCTGCCACCAGGGCGCTTTCTGCCAAGGTGAGTTGAGATACGTCTTTGTTGAAGAAAGATTTAGCGGCTGCCTGCACTCCCACGGTACCCTTTGAAAATCCTGCGGTGTTTAAGTATGCTTCCAATATCTGATCCTTTGAAAGTTTGGATTCCATTTCGAAGGCGTAGTATATATCGGTGAGTTTTCTTTCGTAATTCTTTGCAGAAGAGGTGTAGAGGTTTTTGACCAGTTGCATGGTGATGGTGGATCCGCCTTCAACTATTCTGCCGGCTCTTAGGTTGCTTATCATGGCTCCCACAAGTCTTCTGAAGTCCACGGCGTCGTGGTCGTAAAATCTCACGTCTTCTACTGCTATGACTGCTTTTTTCAAGTTGTCAGGTATTTTATCTAAGGTTACATATTGCGAAAATTCGTTCAATACTAAGGTTTGAATTAAATTGCCTTCGTCGTCGTAGACATTGGACGTTTCATTTATCAATTCTCTATAATTTTCTGCGTCTATTCGGGGCGCTTTTTTCAAAACTGAAAGCACATAAGCACCACTGTAAGTACCCAGTATGATTATGGCTATCATCACTAAAATCAGCAAAATTTTAAGGATACTTGAGAACCTTATAAATTTTTTTTGCCCTCTGCCGGTTTTATTCATTAAACGACCTCCTTAATACTGTCTATTATAACAGATTGTCATATTTTTTAAAATTATTAATCGGGTATATTTTTTTGTGAAAGTGCGATAAAATCACCGGTTGAGGAGCTTGTTAAAAAGTCTAAGATTTATTTACAAATTCATGAATCTTTTGTGAAATATCTTTTCAAATAAAAAGGAGCGCAGCTTTTAAAGCACACGCTCGTAGAAGAAAGGATGATCACAGTATGGCATTTTTCACCTTGGGTGCTATGACCACCGCCACAGCCATCTTTAAGAGATCGCCGGGTATGAAGGGGATCATGCCTGCCGCCAAGACTCCATAGAGGGAGCCGAGGTCTGTTCCCATGGCACGAAGTGCAAAGTACATATAGGGTAGTCCTATGGCGTAGAGCAGAATTTCACCTGCCAAGGTCGCCATGAAGGTTTTGAATTTGTTGTTGATGTCCATGTTTTTTGTAAGGTATGATATGAGTGCTGATGAAAAGCAAAAGCCGATTATAAATCCGAAGCTGGGTAGAAATATGGATTGAGGGCCACCTGTAAATCCTGCGAAGATGGGAAGTCCCACCAGTCCCAGTGCCATGAAGATGAAAGCGGCGCTGAAGGCTTCCGCAGGGGTCAACAACAGTCCCGCCATGACTACAAAGAAAGTTTGAAGTGTTATGGGTACGGGATACATGGGTACGGTGATGAAGGAACCCACGGCTATAAGTGCTGCGAAGAGTGCTGTTTTTACCAATGATTTTGTTTTAGTGTTCATAATTACCTCCTATTGTCTACTCAAAGTATAAAATAGGTTAACGAATGTGTCAACTATTTTTTATTGAGATATTGCAAATTATAATTGATAGATATATACTAAAAAAAATCGAGAGTTGTGAATTTAATTTTAAGAGATGGAGCGAGATATGTTATTAGTCATTGATGTTGGAAATACGACCATAGTGTTCGGCATATACAAGGATGGAGAGTTGATAAGCGATTCGAGGATCGCCACTGTCAAGACGAGGACATCCGATGAGTACGGAATGCTTTTTTATAATGTTTTATCCCATGCAAATATTGATGTAAATGAGATAGAGGACGTAATTATTTCCTCAGTTGTACCTAATTTGATGCACACCTTGCCCAGCATGGTAATAAAGTATTTTAATAGAAGACCCATTGTGGTAAACAGGCATTTAAGGCTTGATTTGAACATAAAGTATGCAAATCCCGATGAAGTGGGAGCGGACAGGTTGGTAAATGCTGTGGCTGCAGTGAAAAAATACGGTGGACCTTGCATAATCGTGGATATAGGCACTGCCATGACTTTTTGTGTGATAGATGAGGAGAACAGTTATCTGGGTGGACTTATTTTGCCGGGGATAGGAATTTCTGCGGAAGCTCTGTTCATGATGACATCCAAGTTACCCAAGATAGAGATAGTCAAGTGTGACAGCGTGGTTCAAGGCACTACGACAAGGGCTATGCAGGCGGGTTTGTACCATGGTTTCACTTCCATGATAGATGGAATTTTGGAGAAGATTGCGGCGGAACACGGATATGATTTGGACAAGGTGAAGTTGATTTCCACGGGCGGTTTTTCATCTCTTTTGACTTCCGATTCCAAGTACAACATAATCATCGACAGGTTTTTGACTTTGCAAGGTCTGAAGATAATATACGATTTAAACAAAAACAGTGTGAATTTATAGATTGTGGGAAGATTTGATGATGGAAAAAATCAAGGGGGCAATTTTGTCGCCCCTGGCGGGATATACGGATGTGGCTTTTAGGGAGATTTGCTCGCAACTAAATGCCTACATGACTGTAACGGAGATGGTGAGTGCAAAGGCTTTGTACTACGAAGATAAAAAAACTGCATCTCTCTTGGAGATTTTACCCCATGAAAAGAGGGTGGCTGTGCAGATATTCGGAGATGATCCGGATATTATGGCGGAGGTGGTGCGCAGGTATTTCAATTCTTCGGAGTTTGCCTACATAGATATAAATATGGGTTGTCCGGCTCCCAAAATCGTAAAAAACAATTGCGGTTCGGCTCTTTTGGCACAACCGGATCTTGCCTATGAGGTGATGAGGTCGGTGGTTAGGGCTTCTACCAAGCCGGTGTCTGTGAAGATACGCAAGGGCATAGGCAAGGTGAGTTCCATGGAGGTGGCTAAACTTGCCGAAAGGGCAGGTGTGTCCCTGATAACTGTGCATGGAAGAATGAGAGAGCAATACTACAACGGGCTGTCGGACTGGGATTATATAAGGGATGTTGCGCAGAGTGTGAGCATACCCGTCATAGGAAACGGAGATATACAAAGCTATGAAGATGTAGTTAGCAAGATGGAGTATTCAGGTGTGGCAGGTGTGAGCATAGGCAGGGGCGCCATAGGCAATCCCTTCGTATTTGATGAGATTTACAAAAGGTCCGCAGGCCTTGATTATTCTCCGCCCGGAGATATTGACAGGATAGAGATGGCAATCAGGCAATTGGAGCTGACCTGCAAGTACAAGGGAGAAAGGCTTGGAATACTGGAGATGAGAAAACAATTTGTCGGGTATTTCAAGGGCATGAAGGGCGCCAAGGAGCTGAGGAATAAAATAAATCAAAGCTCAGATTTAGAGGAGATAATAGGTATGATCAAAGACTTCGAGGATTTTATTATAGGGTCTTGACAAGTATTTGAATATTTATTATAATTATTGGGACTTTTAGAGAACGGTTAGGCGTACGGCGCCTAATTTTTTATTATTGTTGAATAACAACTCTGCTTTAGGGCGGAGAGGTTATTGTTAAGGAGAGAGTAAAGTGGTTGAAAAGAATGTTTTCTTTACTGCAGAAGGTTTGGAAAAAATTGAATCTGAGATAGAATATCTAAAGACTGTCAGAAGAAAAGAAGTTTCCGAGAGGATCAAGGTGGCTTTAGGCTATGGAGATTTGTCTGAAAATTCGGAATATGATGAGGCTAAAAACGAACAGGCTCAAGTTGAAGAGAGAATTGCCAAGTTGGAGACTATGCTCAGAAATGCCAAGGTAATAGATGAAAATCAGCTGAATAAAGATGTTGTAAATATAGGCTCAAAGGTCAAAATCAAGAATTTGTTAGACGGTGAAGAGGATGAGTATTCAATCGTAGGTTCAGCGGAAGCGGATCCTCTTGAGGGCAAAATTTCAAATGAAAGCCCTGTGGGATCTAAACTCATAGGTTTGAAAGCCGGAGATACCGTAGAAATAGAAGTGCCTGACGGAATAGTGAAGTACGAAGTGCTGGAAATTTCCTTTTAATTGACGGAAGTTTTGAGGATGCGGATTTTATAAGCAAAAGAGTGAGAGGTGGCATAGTCCACCTTATTTTTATGTTATAATGGGGATATGGATTATTTAAGTTTACAGGAGGTTATTAATGACAAGTTCCGATGAAAAAAAGATGAATGAGATGCTTTTGCTCAAAAGACAAAGGCTCGAAGAGTTGAGAGCGGCGGGCAGAGATCCCTTTGAGGTGTCAAAGTATGATGTTAGCGATTACTCAAAGGACATAAAGGATAAATTCGAAGAATACGAAGGAAAAAAGGTCTCCGTTGCAGGTCGTATAATGAGCAAGAGAAGACATGGCAAGATAGCCTTTCTGGATTTACAGGATAATTTAGGCAGAATTCAAATATTCGCAAAGAAAGACGTCCTGGGAGATGGTTATGAAGATGTAAAAATCTACGACATAGGTGACATCCTGGGTGTGAAGGGAGAAGTTTTTAAGACTGAAGCCGGAGAGAT
This sequence comes from Peptoniphilus sp., assembly GCA_030532275.1. Lineage (GTDB taxonomy): Bacteria > Bacillota > Clostridia > Tissierellales > Peptoniphilaceae > Peptoniphilus_E. Next base: position 8,213 of record JAUNLL010000049.1, read on the forward strand.
AACGGTGAGAGCTGAGGAAACTCTACTTCTTTCAAAATCGCTGCAAATACTTCCCGAGAAGTTCCACGGACTAAAGGACCCTGATTTGAGATACAGACAGAGATATGTGGATTTGATAGTAAATCCCGAGATCAAGGAAGTGTTTTTGAAGAGGACGAGGATAATAAAATCAATCAGAGAGTACCTTGACGGCAGAGGATTTTTGGAAGTGGAAACTCCCATACTTAGCACCATTGCAGGTGGAGCCAATGCAAGACCCTTCTACACACATCACAACACCTTGGACATAGATATGCAACTTAGAATTGCCAACGAGCTGTATTTGAAGAGATTGATAGTGGGCGGTTTCGACAAGGTTTATGAAATGGGCAAGATGTTCAGAAATGAGGGAATGGACACAAGACACAATCCCGAATTTACGAATATGGAAGTCTATGAGGCCTATGCCGACTATGAAGATATGATGAGGATAACTGAAGATATTTTTGAAAAGGCGGCAATGGATCTCTACGGAACTACTACTATAACTTACCAAGGAAGAGAAATTGATTTAAAGGCGCCTTGGAAGAGAATCACCATGATAGATGCAGTCAAGGAAGTAACGGGAGTGGACTTCAACGAAATAAATGATGACGAAGAAGCGAGAAAGGTTGCTGAAGCCAAGGGCTTGAAAGTGGAGCCTGAATGGACTAGAGGTCATGTAATTTCTGAAATGTTTGAAGAATTTTGTGAAAGCTCCTTGATACAACCCACCTTTGTATTGAAGCATCCCGTGGAAGTATCACCCCTTGCCAAGAAGAGTTTGGAAGATCCCAGATTGACGGACAGATTTGAAGCCTTTATCAACACTTGGGAATTTGCCAACGCTTTTTCAGAGTTGAACGACCCCATAGATCAAAAGCAAAGATTTGAACAGCAAGTAAGAGAGAAGGAATTAGGCGACGACGAGGCTCACCCCATGGACTACGACTATGTAAATGCCTTGGAAGTAGGACTTCCGCCCACGGGAGGATTGGGAATAGGTGTGGATAGAATGATAATGCTGCTCACAGACCAACCAAGCATCAGAGATATATTGCTCTTCCCAACTATGAAACCCCTGGGAGAGGAAAAAGACGCCATGGAAGAAGACAGAGCAGCTGCTCAAAGATCCGAAGCGGAAGAAGAAGTTGAAATAGACTTTTCAAAGGTGAAGGTCGAACCTCTATTTGAAGATATGGTCGATTTTGAAACCTTCTCCAAGTCCGATTTCAGAGCGGTGAAAGTCTTGAACTGCGAAGAAGTACCCAAGTCTAAAAAGCTGTTGAAATTCACCTTGGATGACGGTTCGGGAAAAGAAAGAGTTATTTTGTCGGGCATCAAGGAATATTACAGCGCAGGAGAATTGGTGGGCAAGACACTTCTTGCCATCTGTAATCTACCACCTAGAAAGATGATGGGAATTAACTCCGAAGGTATGTTGATCTCCGCAATTCACGAAGAAGAAGGAGAAGAAAAATTAAATCTCCTGATGTTGAGCCCAAGAATACCGGCAGGAGCGAAGATGTATTGATGTAAACACCACTGTGAGTGGGTGAAACCTTAAAACGAACCGAGGTGCCGACCTCGGTTTTTTATATTACAAAGTAGTGGAAAAGGGTGATTTTCAAAGTGTGAAATTGCTCCTGCCACTTAAAATTTGAAAGAAAGTTAAATCAAAATAGGAGAATTATGAGACTTAGAAAAAAACATTTTGCAATTCCCGAAATGAAGGAAAATCCAAAGGTGTACTTCGACGGTTACAAGCACAAGGGCAACTGGAGAGAAGTATTCGGCAATGACAATGAAGTGCAATTGGAGATAGGATCGGGCAAGGGACAATTCATCACGGAAATTGCAATGAGAAACAGAGATGTAAATTATATAGGCATAGACATGGAAACCAATGCTCTGGTCTACGCATCAAGAAAAATTCATGAGGAAGAATTGGACAATGTCAGGTTGCTTCCCTTGAGGGCGGAAAAGTTGGAAGATTATTTTGCAGAGGATGAAATATCCAAAATCTACATCAATTTTTGCAACCCTTGGCCCAAGAACAAGCAACACAAGAGAAGACTCACACATCCGAGATTTTTAGAAATTTACAAAAAATTCTTAAAATCGGGCGCCACCTTGGAGCTGAAAACCGACGATTTGGATTTTTTTGAGGACACTTTGGAATATGCAGAGGAATGTGCTTTGGAAACCTTGGTATGTGAAAGGGATATGAAATTGGAGGATTACCCCGAAAACATAGTCACGGAATACGAGGCGAAGTGGAGAAGCAGAGAAATTCCCATAAAATATGCAGTATTCAAATTTTGAAAAACTACGAAAAAAAATAAAAAAGGACTTGACAAAAAAAATCATAGGAAATATAATGTATAAGCTGTCTGAAAAGAGCATTGTAAATAAAACATGAATTTTTTAAAAATATTGAAAAATAGTGTTGACAATCTTAATAAAAAGATGTAATATTTATAAGCTGTCTTTTTGAAGGCAGAGAACCAAGATAATTAAATAGTATAAGGAAACACAAGCAAAGCAAAAAGCAAATG
>JAUNLL010000050.1:0-4655 GCA_030532275.1 Peptoniphilus sp.
CTTCATACATCCTATATCCCGTCACAAGCACCCAGTGCCAATTTACCAAACTGCCCGCCAGCAATAGAATTATCGGTTTTCCCTCATCTAAGGATTTTTTGATTTCATCTCGTCGTCTAATTTTTTCCAATTTTAAATCATATCCCAAGTCCCTGAAGTATCTTTTCATGGCTCCTTCCACTTTTATCTTGGGTCCATCTCCCATGTACTTGTAAATTTCCCTGAATATCTTATGGGGATTATCTCTTGTAACTTCAAAATAAAGCGCGAGATTAGTTGCGCATACGGTGGCACAATGGTTTTTTGCCATATTTTTAAATTCTTCCGTGGTGCTCCAAGAGAATCTGTCCGTCAAATTACGCTCTTTAAACTCTTCACGAGGAAGTTTGTCCGCAGTTAAAAATCCGTAATTAATATTTCTTTTTAAAATCCTTCGAGGTATGCTTTTATTGACCATAATTTTCTCCTTTGCTGTAAATAGATACCCATGAAAAGGGAGAATTCAATAATCACTACCGAATTCTCCCTTTTTACATTCATCAAATTTTAAAATAATATCAATTACAATACTTTGCTCAAAAAACTTTGAGTTCTTTCATTTTTAGGATTGTTGAAAATCTCATGGGGAGTTCCCTTTTCTGCGATGTACCCTCCGTCCATGAACAGAACTCTGTCCGCCACCTCTCTTGCAAAACCCATCTCATGAGTTACTATGATCATGGTCATTCCTTCCTTTGCAAGAAATTTTATTACATCCAAAACTTCTCCGACCATTTCAGGATCCAGCGCCGATGTGGGTTCGTCAAAAAGCATCACTTCAGGCTCCATGGCAAGAGCACGCACTATGGCGATCCTCTGCTGTTGTCCGCCTGACAACTTCTTGGGATATTCGTCCTTCTTATCTTCAAGTCCCACTTTTTTTAAAAGTTTTATGGCCTTCTCCACAGCTTCTTCTCTGGTGACGTTTTTAGTCATCATGGGAGCCAAGATTATATTTTCCAATACGTTCATGTGAGGAAATAGGTTGAAAGACTGAAACACCATGCCCATTTTCTGCCTTACGGCATCTATGTCCACATCTGCGTCGTTTATCTTCTGCTCATTTACATAGATATCTCCGCCGGTGGGATTTTCCAAAAGGTTCAAGCATCTTAAAAATGTTGATTTTCCCGATCCGCTGGGGCCGATTATGGCAACTACTTCACCTTTTTTTATCTCTTCGTCTATTCCCTTCAGCACTTCAAGGTTTTTAAAGGATTTTTTCAAATTGACAGTTTTAATCATTCTCCAATCTCCTTTCCCATGCAGTCATCACCTTGGATAGGGTGAAGGTCAGAATAAAGTAACATATAGCAGCATAGATCATGGGCTTTACCGCTTTGAAGGTCTTGGCCTTTATGGCTGTGGCCTTGTAGATTATATCAGGCACACCTACCATGATTACGATGGCTGTTTCCTTTATGAGCGCGATAAATTCATTTCCCAAGGAGGGAAGAATTATCTTCAGCGCTTGCGGAAGAATTATCTTCTTAAGGGTTTGTCCCTTGTTAAGTCCCAGTGATCTTGCAGCTTCCCATTGCCCCTTGTCGACGGAATTTATACCGCCCCTTATTATTTCGGCAATATAGGCTCCCGCATTTAAAAATATGGCGACGGAGCATAGTATTATGGAGTTTCTCAAAAAATTCATGTTTTCAGGTATTACTAACTTAAGCCCGAAGAACACTATTAAGAGCTGTACCATAAGAGGTGTTCCTCTGACGATTTCTATATATGCCTTTGAGATTAATCTCATCACCTTACTCTCGCTAAGTCGCATGACAGACAGCACAAGACCTAAGAGAGTTCCAAACACCACTCCCAATATTGAAAGCAAAATGGTGACACCGATTCCCGACAAATAGGCAAAATAGTAAGTCTGGATAAATTCCAATTCCTCTTTTATAAACATAATATCTCCTATTTATCGGTTAATTCCATAAATTCCTTTTCCCACGTTTTTATTTGATCTTCTTCAATTAACTTATCTACAACTTTGTTTATAGCTTCTACGAGTTCCGTATTTCCCTTTTTAATTGCAATTGAGTACGCATCTTCAGGAGGTGCACCTATATCCACAACTGACAATCCCTCTTGCATTTCAGCATATTTTTCAGCAGGGATTCCCGACATGAATATTACGTCGTAAGTTCCGTTTTTAAGTTCCATCACCATGTTGTTATTATCGGGCATGGAATTTACAATGGCTCCATTTTCCTTTTCAAAAACATCTCTTGCATAGGCTTCTTGAGTTGATCCCAATTGAGTACCTATGGTCACACCTTCTAAATCTTCTGCCGATTTGTACTTATCGGCATTTTCAGTAAGCACTAAAATCAATTGTTCTTGAGAAGTGTAGGGATTTGAAAAATCCACGCTTGCCTTTCTTTCTTCCGTTGCAGCCATTCCTGCAATTACAAAGTCCATTTCTCCAACATCCAATGCAGTAAGCAATCCGTCGAACTGCATATCCTTGATCTTGAGTTCCACTCCTAAATCCTCTGCAACAGCCTTCGCTATCTCAATGTCCACACCGATTATTTCGTCCTTGGTGCCTTCGATATCATGCCATTCATAGGGTGGATATTCTGCAGATGTACCCAGAGTTATGTATCCGTCGCTTTTTATTTTTTCAATAACCGAACCTTCTCCTGAAGTTTCTTCTGCAGATTGTTCTTCTGCGGTATTTTGGTTGGCAGGTTGGTCAGCGGGTTTTTCTTCCGGCTTATCAGAACTGCATCCCACGAGCAATAAAGCGAGCATTAAACAAGTTATTAATATTTTTTTCATCTTTTTTACCTCCTAAATAGTATTAAACGACAGACCTTCCCAAAATCATTGCCGTCTACTACCTTTGGAAAGTATTGAAAACTCTTCCCAGATTTTCTTGAAATTTAAAGGAATCAAGATCAGATGCCTCCTTTTTGAAATTTTTATCATTATACTAGCTTTTACAATTTTTTTCAACGTTTTTTTCCGATTATTTTAAAAACTTTTAAAATAATTAATATGAGTTATAATATAGTTAAAAATTCCGGAGATTTATCATGAAAAAATTGTTTATTTTAAGCACCAAGGCAGGCTCTAAAAACTTCGCCGATTTCGAAAAAAAAGTCCGTACAATTTATGAAAGTCATGGCAGGACAGGCGAACTGAAAATTCAAAATACATCCCACAAGGGACACGCCCATGAACTGGCAAAAAATTTCGCAGAGCAAAAGGATAAGGGAATAGTATATGCCTGCGGAGGAGATGGCACCTTAAACGAAGTGGCAAGCGCCCTAGTTGGCACAGATACCGCCTTGGGACTTATCCCCATGGGTACTGCAAATGATTTTGCCAAGAACTTCGATTACAATAATTTCAAAATTGAAGATACCTTTGAGCCGAATTTGGAATATGTGGATATGATAAGAGTAAATGAAAAATACTGTTTAAATGTGATGAGTTTAGGGTTTGACACGGTGGTTTTAAATTCCACCTACGAAATTTTAAAAAAATATCCCTCTTTGAAATCATCGGCCTATGTACTGGGTGTTCTCAAATCCCTAAAAAATATAGCAGCTGAAAAACTCAGTATGAATTTAACCTTGAGTTCAGGTGAAGAAATATGTGTAAAGGGAAATTTCATCATATCGGCGCTATGCAACGGATCCTACTACGGCTCCGGATTTAATCCCGCTCCCTACGCTGATTCCTCCGACGGATTGTTAAATCTCATAACTCTTGAGGACACTCCTTTTTTAAAATTGATTCCCTTGATTTTTAAATACAAAAAGGGAACTCATATCTCAGACAAAAGAGTTAGAGAATATCTCGTGAAGAAGGGAACTTTAAAATCAGACAAAAAAATAATCGCCAACATAGATGGCGAAATATTCAACTCACATATATTCGACTTTGAAATAATGGAAAAAGCGATCGCCTTTCACAAAGCAGGTCTTTAAATTGCTTTATTTCCATTAAATAAGGGAGAACTCCACCGAGAAAAATTTTTCAACAGTTGAATAAAAAAATTCTCTGAATAAATCAGAGAACTTTTTTTATTTTACTATTACTCTTTCATCTATGGGTTTCTTTTTCTTAGGTGCAGGTTCTGAAACAGGATTTCCGAATACCATTTGAGATTTCATAGTCCACTCTTTGTCGATATCCCACTTTTCTTTGACTTCATCGTCTATTATGGGGTTGTAGTGTTGTGAACTTGCTCCCAGTCCTATACCTCTAAGGGCTACCCACAGTCCCATGCTCATGATACCTGTGTTTTGTTCAGACCAGTCATCCACATTGTGCGCATAGCTGGGGAATTTTTCCTTTAGGTTGTCATTTGTAGCCTTGTCTTCAAAAATCAGTATAGTGCCGTAGGCAGCTTTAAATCCGTTTATCTTCTTTTCAGTCCTCTTGAATTTTTCGTCATCATTTACCTTTTTGCGAAGTGTTTCCATTACGATTTGACCCCAAAGATAGTCGTGATCCTCTCCAAACAACACTACCGCTCTTTGTGATTGAGCACCATAAGAACTGGGAAGTGAGTCAACTACTTCCTTGATGTATTGTGCTATTTCTTCCTTGGGTATATCCACATTTTTATCTAAATCATAGTACGATCTTCTCGC
>JAUNLL010000050.1:4665-7600 GCA_030532275.1 Peptoniphilus sp.
TTTATATCTTACCCAATCTTTAACTTTATTCACAATTAAGTTATAATCATTTTGGTGATTATATGAAAACAGTACTTATTACCGGCGCTTCCAGAGGAATCGGAAGGGCCACCTCCTTAAAACTTTCAGAAGAAGGACAGTACAACATAGTTTTAAATTACAATAATTCAAAAAAAGAAGCTCTTCTCTTGGAAGAAGAACTTTTAAATAGGGGTGTAAAGGCCCTCGCTCTAAAGGCCGACGTGTCGGATCTGGCACAGGTGAAGGATATGTTTGCCGAAATAAAGAGCAAATTCGGCGGAGTGGACATATTGATAAACAACGCAGGCATCTCTCATAGTGCGCAATTTCAAGATTTAAGTCCCGAAAAATGGGATGAAATATTTTCCATAAATGTGGGTGGAGTATTTAATACCATACACTGCGCCTTGGAATATATGTTGAGCAATAAAAGCGGCGTGATATTAAACTTCTCATCCATATGGGGTTCTCACGGAGCCTCCTGCGAAGTTTCCTACGCAGCTACCAAGGGTGCCATAGAAGCCATTACCAAGTCCTTGGCCTTGGAACTTGCTCCATCCAATATAAGAGTAAATGCCATCGCTCCCGGAACGGTAAACACCGATATGATGAAAACTTACAGCATGGATGATATTAAACTCATCTGCAAGGAAATTCCCATGATGAGAATGGCAGAACCCGAAGAAATCGCCGAACTCGTAAAGTTTTTAATATCGGACAAAAATTCCTACATGACAGGACAGATTATTTCTCCCACGGGAGGCATGGGAGTTTAATCAACTTCTATACAACTCCGCAAATACCTTGTAGACACTTTCCAAATCCTTTACAGCACCCAGCTCTCTTATTGAATGCATGGCAATTAAGGGGTTGCCTATATCTACGGATTTTATCTTCAAGTACTTAGTGTTCAAAGGTCCTATGGTTCCGCCACCGGCACTTCCCGACCTGTTGTAGAATTTTTGATATTCAACTCCGGCCTTGTTGCAAAGTTGCATGAATATAGCTGCACTGTATGCGTCGGTGGTATAGGACTTCGATGCCGCATACTTAATCACAGGTCCCTTGCCCAAAATCGGCCTATTGGTCAAATCAGCCCTGTCGGCATATTCGGGATGGACTGCATGAGCCATATCCCCTGAAATAATGTATGAATTCTCCATGGATCTTATGAACTCGTCCTCTCCCTTTCCAAGAGCCATGGATATTTTTTTAAGGCAATCTCTCGCCATGGGAGAATCAGCTCCCTGAATGGATTTGGAACCCACTTCCTCATTATCCGTACACAAAAACACATTTAAGGATTTCGCCTTTGAATCCATCATCGCCATCAAACTCGAATAGGCCATTGCCAGATTATCCTGTCTGCCTGCAGAGATAAACTCGCCCTTGGCACCTATGCGCTTAGCCCTCTCTCTGTCGTATAAATATAAATCAAAATCCAGTATATCCTCTTTATCCACACCCAATTCTTGAGCGATGAGCTCCTCGATGAAATCATCTCCCACTTCATCATCTAAGGCTATGAAGGGCAACAGGTGTTTTTGAGCATCATATACAAACCCCTTGTTAACCTCTTTGTTCATGTGTATCGCAAGATTGGGTATGGTGAGCAAATCTCTGTCGATGTTCACAAGCACGCTTACAGGCTCCAGCAAATCGTCGCTCTTGAGTACCGCCCTTCCCGCAAAACTCAAAACTCGATCAAGCCATGTGGAATATATGGGACCGCCGTAGACTTCAGTATTCAAATAAACCACTCCGTCTTTTTTAATGACGGGATCAGACTTTATCCTGAAGCCGGGCGAATCACAGTGTGACGCTATAATCCTGAATCCCTTTTCTTCAATATCGGCATCTCCGATGTCAAAGGCCAAAATCGAAGAATCGTTCACTGTAAAATAACCTCTGTCCCCCACCTTTAAATTGAATTTATCAGACAACTTATACTCTTTAAAGCCTTCAGCCTCCAACATCCTTTTCATCTGATTTACAGCAAAATAGGAGCAGGGACTGTCGTCTATGAAGGAGAGCAGACCCTCCGAAATATTTTTATCTCTCATAGCAATTCCTCAAATCTCTTTATTCTATCGTTTATATCCTCAAGTTTTACGTCACTCTTTTGATTTAGGCTCAGAGCATAATTTACAGCCTCTTGAATCTCTTCATTATCCTCTTCATTCAAATACTCCTTCGCCTTTCGCATCAGTCCGTTCAACTCCTCCACTGCCGACACCACTTGGTGTTCATCCATTATATGAGCTATCAGATAACCCAACTCCCAGTTCACAGTGTGCTTTGTCACCACAGACTTGTGATTTACAACCATCTCTCTACTTCTTAAATCAGTGATGAAATTCCTGAGAATAGTTCTGTCAAAATCCGAAAAAAGTATAAATTCCGTTTCAACATCTTCATCCTTATAAACTTTGTCCTCTTCACTCACATAGTCCAAAGCAAAAATCTCTCCGACCCTCTTCTTTAAATCACTCTCACCTGCCGATATGATTTCAAAATCATATTCCGCAGCGAGATTTTTTATACCCTCAAATCTATTTCCTTCAAATCCATACAGCAATATTTTTTTATCCATTTTTAACCCTCCATAGAAGATATTATACACCATTCAAGAGCATTTTAAAAAATTAACACCCTCCAAAACTCTCTCAAAATATATCTTCACAATAATGCAAAAAACCTCAGTATCAAACTTGATACCGAGGCCCATCTTTAGTCTATCATTATATTCTTCGCTTTGTTTTCAATTTCCTTTTTGGGAATTGTGATTTCCAGCACTCCCTTGTTCAAAGTCGCCTTTAAACCGTCTTCGTTGATATCTTTGAAATACATCACTCTTTCCATTTTTGTGAACTTTCTTTCCTTGTGGATGTAGTTTTTAGCTTTGTCCGAATTG
>JAUNLL010000050.1:7610-10608 GCA_030532275.1 Peptoniphilus sp.
CTGAGAGTCAATTTGCCCTCTTCCAATACAATGGAAATATCTTCTTTCTCAAATCCCGGAAGTTCCGCTTCAACGATATATCCCTTACTATCTTCTGCAATGTCCACTTTGAAAGTCGAACTCTTCAATGCCCTTTGCGGTGTGAAATCATCCTTGAAAAAATTGTCAATCATGTTGTAAAAATCTTCGAATCCTCTATCTGTTAATCCTAAATTACTTTTCATATATGGTCTGATACTCATATTAACATCTCCTTTTAAATTAGCACTCTTAATGCTCAACTGCTAACCTATCTATACTATACCCCAAAGGTCAAAGAATGTCAACATTTTTTCAAAAATTTTTATCACCCATAAAAACGCCTTAACTTCAAGATTACAGAATATAAATCCACCAGCGTTGTGAAAATTATAAAATAATAAAAATACCTCAATATTTTAAATTCAAAATCAAATTTCAAAAAATACACTAAAAGAACGCCTATTAAAACATTGCAAAAGATACTCAACATAGTCACATACTTTCCGTACTCACCCTCCGACGTCCTGTTGGAATCCCTCAAAATAAATAAAAAAAAGACAACTTGAAGCATTTTCCTTTTGAGCAAATCGCCTGATACTATGTGCATGGACAAAAAAATCACCGTGGAATAGAATATCAAATTTATCAATTTACTTTTTTTAAAGATGAATTTCTCCCTGCTTATGTATAGATCCTTTATCTCAAAGGGTTTCAAGAGTTTTTCCATTATCCTAATATCTTTCACCTTTTCTGCAATCCACAGGGACAGAACCGAGGATATTAACAAAGTTAGAATTATGTCCTTCACACCCTTCAAAAGAAGCATGTAATCGGAATTTTTTGATATGAAAATATATATTCCCGTACTTAAAATCAATATTAAAAACAATATTCGCACCAAAATTTTAAGTATTCGGTAGTTTTTCTCCCTTATAAATATGTTGGAAGACGACCTGTACTTTGTAGAAAAATTATGTGGACTTCCCAATCGCAGTAGAAGTTCCTCAAGCTGTGCAACATCGTAATCTTCACCCAATCTATCTTCTACCAGAGAACAAAAATCCCCCCTGGCTTTTTTTGCATCCTCATAGGTCATGTACCTGGTCATCTCTCTTAAATATCTGTCCAGCAGATTTTCCTTCGTATACATAACATCACCACTAATATTATATCATTAACATAAAGGGGTGTTTTAACTTTCATACTCCTAAAGGGAATTTTCCCTAAATTGCAAGTAAAAAAAGAAGCCCGTAGGCTTCTCTTTGCAGTTATTTATAATTATTTACAAGTTTAATCCAGTTTTCTACAACTTCGTTCTTAGATCTTCTCACAGATTCATGACTATTTGCGGCTTCCACCAACTCATAGTACGCCCAGTGGCTTCTGTTGAGGTCATTGAAGTGATTTACATTTTCTACTATGTCTTTAAAACTCATGTCGTCGGACTTTCTGTCGTAAAGTGCATTCAAGATCTTTGCCACTTCCGCTCTCGTGATGGCTTGATCCGGTCTGAAAGTTCCATCGGGATAACCCATGATCAAACCGCTGAGATATGCATCGGTTATCGCATCTTCCGCCCAATGTCCCCTCACGTCTGCAAAGGGAAGATCTCCTGTTCTCTTGGACTTGTTGTTTATCGCACTTACAATCTTTGCAAATTCCGCTCTCGTTATCTCGGCATCCGCTTTAAAACTTCCGTCGGGATAACCCTTCATGATGTTCCTTGCCACAAGAGCATTGACAGCTCCATTGTACCATGCGCCTTCCATTGCATCCACGAAGGAGGGTGTTGAGCTATCATATTGATTAAACCTTTCCAACCTTGCAATCATGGTTGCAGTTTCTGCTCTCGTTATAAATCCGTCGGCTCTTATACTGTTATCGGGGTAACCCTTTATATACGCCTCGTGATTTAAAACCTGTTCATTATTTTGAGTTTCGAGGCTTGGAGTGGAAGGATACAGCAGCATAGATCCCATGGGATTATCGGGTATTTGTGGGTTGGGTATTTGGGGAATGATCGGGATATATTTTTCCTCATAAACTGCGACGATCTTTGTTTCCTCTTTGAAAGTTCCCTTTATCTTTGAACCCTTTTCCCATTTTTGTCCGTCTTCAGATTCCCAGCCTTTAAATTCATACATCACTCCGCCGATTATTTTTCCAACAGGCTCTTTAACGTCTATGGTTACTTCTCTGTTGGGTGTAACCCAGAAAGTTCTGTTAAATTTGGTTGCATATGTGGCTTTGTTCGTCGTATCCACTGTCACCTTTACAAAATTGTGGGGAGTAAGAGGTTTATCAGGTCCTATCTGTTCGATAATGGTCTTGTAGATATTGCGCACCTTAATATCGTAATCCCCTGCCTTATTTTTATTGGGAGTTACAAGACCCTTAGGCTCGTAGATCGTGATATAGTCGTCAATATCCTTAGGAGCTTGAGCGACGCTGTACTCTATCTTCTTACCGTCATGGAATATATCCAGGTCAGAATAGGTGGTTTCCCATAGGTTTTCTTCTTTCATAGTCACAGTTTCCGCCTCTACCTGTGTCATGGTGGCGTATTCTTTGAGAGATGCACCGTTGGCGAGAAGAGAGATCTCCACGCTTTCCGGTCTGGTTTTATCGGGTATGTCTTCATCTTCCCATGCAACCTTCACTTTCAAGTTCTGCGGCACGAAGAAGAGTGTATCTCTCGTTTCATCTGCATTAAAGTAATAGTCTTTATGGCTGCCTTCAATTATTGGACTTGCCTTTTCTCCGTCGACTTGCTTTTTAAAGTCTGCAGCCATGAATGTTGAATATCCATCATGGCCGTTTTCATCTTTAAAACCTGCAGGCAGATATATATATTGCAACTTATGCGTATTATAAAACATACCTGCGGTGGAATATCCGTTCAATTTACTGTAATGCCAATTTCTTATATCCACTTCCTTGACATTGCTATCATAAAACATATTTTGAGAAAATTTAA
>JAUNLL010000051.1 GCA_030532275.1 Peptoniphilus sp.
CTTAGTCAGTACTTTAATTTCTCTTTCCTTCTAAATAAAATCTAGATATTAAGTTTTTGATAATTTTTTATTTTCCTTTTGATTTTAAAAATATCATATGCTATTGGTTTATAGAATACCAAAGAAAATATTAAAATTAATACAAAAAGTTGATTCCAATAGTATTCTGAACAATATAAAAAGCTCTACCTGTTACGATAGAGCTTTTTATATCATATTTTATTCTACATCTTCTTGAGCTTGCATTCTCAAGTAGTATTCATATCTTTCTCTAGCATTCTTTTCTGCTAATTTATACAATCCTTCAGCTTTTTCAGGATGTAATTTTTTAAGTGATGTGTATCTTACTTCTCCGTCAAGGAATTCTTGATAAGATTTTGTGGGTTCTTTTGAGTCAAGTACGAAAGGATTCTTGCCTTCATTTTTAAGTTCGGGGTTGAATCTGTATAGGTGCCAGTATCCTGATTCAACAGCTTTCTTTTCTTCTTCAATTGAGAAGCCCATTCCTACCTTAATTCCGTGTGATATACAAGGAGCGTAGCATATTACCAATGATGGTCCGTCATACGCTTCTGCTTCTTTAAGAGCTTTAAGAGCTTGATTCATATCTGCGCCTAATGCTATTTGAGCAACATATACATAGCCGTAGGTAGCTGCCATCATTCCTAGGTCTTTTTTCTTGGTAGCTTTTCCTGCTGCTGCAAATTGTGCAATTGCTCCTGTCGGAGTAGCCTTTGATGCTTGTCCGCCTGTGTTGGAATAAATTTCGGTGTCAAGTACAAGCACATTTAGATTTTCTCCTGAAGCAAGAACATGATCTAATCCGCCATAACCTATATCATATGCCCAACCGTCGCCACCTATGATCCATTGAGTTTTCTTTATTAAGAATTTATCAAGGGATTTAATTTCATCAAGCAGTTCCTTTGCCTTTTCATCTTGAACATCTTCAGATAGAAGAGGAAGAATTTTAGCTGTTACTTCTTTTGAAGCTTTGAAATCTTCTTTATTTTCTATCCATTCAGCAAATAGAGCATTCAATTTGCTGTCTACCTTTAAATTCAAGAATTTGTTCATTAGAAGTTCAATTCTGTTTCTGCTTTGTTGTTGAGAAACTGCCATTCCATATCCGTATTCAGCGTTGTCTTCAAATAGTGAGCTTGCCCAAGAGGGTCCTGTTCCTTCGCTATCTGTGCAATAGGGCATGGATGGTGCTGAACCTCCCCAAATAGATGTACATCCTGTGGCATTGGCTATGCTTAGTCTATCTCCAAATAATTGTGTCAATAGCTTGATATAAGGTGTTTCACCACATCCTGCACATGCGCCTGAGAATTCAAGATAGGGTTCAAAGAATTGTGAGTTCTTTATGTTGTTTGGTTCAAAGTTTTCTTTCTTTGATTTAACAGTCATTGCAAAATCCCAGTTTTCTGATTGAACTTCATATTCTTCTTCAAAGGGTTTCATGACTAATGCTTTTTCCTTTGCAGGACAAACTTGAGCACAGTTTCCGCATCCTGTACAGTCAAGCGGAGAAATTTGAATTCTGTATTCAAGTCCTTCTGTTCCTTTACCTATGGCTTTCTTTGTTTCAAAGCTTTCAGGAGCATTCTTCTTTTCTTCTTCATCAAGCAAGATAGGTCTTATTACGGCATGAGGACAAACTAGTGAACATCTGTTACATTGGATACAATTTTCTATTTGCCATTGAGGTACATCAACAGCGATTCCTCTCTTTTCGTATTTTGATGTTCCTGATGGGAATGTTCCGTCTACGTGTTCTATGAATTTTGAAACCGGAAGAGCATTTCCTTCTTGTCTTGTCATCGGCACTAATATGTCATTGATGAATTCAGAAGCACCTTCGATTGAGTGGTCTTCTGCAGTGTCTAAGTTCTTCCATTCTTCTTTTATTTCTACTTTATGAAGAGCATTAATACCTTCATCTACAGCGTTATAGTTCATTTGAACTATATTGTCGCCCTTTGCACCATACTCTGATTGTATAGCGTCCTTTAGATACTTGATTGCTTCTTCAAGGGGAAGTACTTCTGAGAGTTTGAAAAATGCTGATTGCATAATCATGTTGGTTCTTCCGCCAAGTCCTACTTGTGCAGCGATCTTTGTAGCATTTATAGTGTAGAATTCAATTTCATTGTCTGCAATATATTTTTTTAATTTATTAGGTAAGTTTTCGTTAAGTTCTTCTTCATTCCAGTTGGTATTAAGTAAGAACTTACCGCCTTTTTTCAATCCCTTTAATAAATCGTAATTGTTTACATAGGATTGTTTAGAACATGATACAAAATCTGCTTCTGTCAATAAATAAGTGGATGTGATCTTGTTATTTCCAAATCTCAAGTGAGATATTGTAACTCCACCTGATTTTTTAGAGTCATAATCAAAATATCCTTGAGCATACATGTCTGTATTGTCTCCGATTATTTTTATTGCAGATTTGTTTGCTCCTACTGTTCCGTCTGAACCGAAGCCCCAGAATTTACATCTTATTGTTCCTTCTGGTTCTGTGTTAATGTGATCTTCTATTTCCAATGAAAGATTTGTTACGTCGTCTTTTATTCCTATGGTGAAGTTGCTCTTCGGATTTTCTGAATCTAAATTTTTAAATACTGCAAAGATTTGAGCAGGTGTAGTGTCCTTTGAACCTAATCCGTATCTTCCACCGACTATTTTTGGAGCATTTTCTGAATCATAAAATACATCTCTTACGTCTAAATACAAAGGTTCTCCTATTGAGCCTTTTTCTTTGGTTCTATCCAATACAGCTATTTTCTTAACAGTTTGTGGGATTTTTTCTAAGAAATGCTTCTTAGAGAAAGGTCTGTATAGATGAACATTAAGAAGTCCGGTTTTTTCTCCCTTAGCATTTAAATAGTCCACTACTTCTTTAATGGTTTCTGTTACTGAACCCATTGCTACAATTATTTTTTCAGCATTTTCATCTCCGTAATAATTGAACAGTTCGTATTTTCTTCCTGTCAATTCGGAGATTTTGCCCATGTACTCATCTACAATACCCACTATGTTTTCATAGTATTTATTAGATGCTTCTACTTCTTGGAAGTATATGTCCGGATTTTGAGCAGTTCCTCTAATTACCGGAGAATTGGGATTAAGCGCTCTTTGTTTGAATTCTTTTACTGCATCTTTGTCCAGTAGTCCCTTCAAATCTTCATAGTCAAGAAGTTCAATTTTTTGAATTTCATGTGATGTTCTAAATCCGTCAAAGAAATGAACAAAGGGAACTCTTCCCTTTATAGCTGACAAATGAGCAACTGCTGCCATGTCCATAGCTTCTTGTACAGAGTTTGAAGCAAGAAGGGCAAATCCTGTGGCACGTGCTGCCATTACGTCTTGATGATCACCAAAAATGCTAAGAGCATGTGAAGATAATGCACGTGCTGCGACGTGAAATACAGCAGGTAGAAGTTCTCCAGCCATTTTGTACATATTAGGCACCATCAATAGAAGTCCTTGAGATGCTGTAAATGTTGAAGTTAGTGAGCCGGCTTGTAGAGCTCCGTGAACTGCACCTGCAGCTCCTGCTTCTGATTGTAATTCTTTTACCATTACCTCTTGATCAAATACGTTCTTTCTTCCGTGAGCTGCCCAAGCATCCACGTGTTCAGCCATTGGTGAAGACGGTGTGATAGGATAAATACATGCTATATCTGAAAAAGCATAAGCAACATGAGAAGCTGCTTCATTTCCATCCATCGTTTTAAAAAGTTTTCCCATAAAAAACCTCTCCTTTCCTATTTTGTTATTCCCACTTTATTCAATTATAAAGCCTTGAAAATTAAAAATCAATGTTTACAACTTTTTAGCCTGTAAAATAATAAACTTTACAAATTTTTTTCATGTTTTTTATAATTTATTATTTTAGAGTTCAATTCAAGAGCGACATTTATTCCCATTTCCTTCTGTTTAAAAGCCTTGGTTGCCATTTCAATAATAAGAGCATTGTGTCGTCCCGGTCTGACGGGTATGTTGTACTCAACTATTTTTTTATTGAGTATTTCTCTGTATTGGTTGTCAATACCAAGTCTTTCATATTCCTTGCCCTCTTGCCATTTTTCAAGATTTACTATGATGTCCACATCCATGGATTCCATGACGGATCCTATCCCGAACATGCTTTGAACATCTATTATTCCCACCCCTCTCAATTCCATAAAGTATTTTGTTATTGGTGGAGACTGACCGATTAATCTGTCTCCAAATTTCTTTATTATTACGGAGTCATCGGAAATCAATCTGGAGCCTCTGGATATTAAATCCAAAGCAGTCTCCGATTTTCCTATACCGCTCTTTCCCGTTATCAATACGCCTATTCCAAATACATCCAAAAGTACTCCATGCACTCTCGTGACAGGGGCAAGTTCAAATTCAAAATAGTTTTTAAATTTTGTGCTGAAACTGAAAAAGTTTTCTTTGGTGGTGAATAGACTTATATTTGTTTGCTTGGCAAAGGCGATTATCTCTTCAAAAATTTCGTTATTTGATAAAAATACGATGGCAGGAATTTTGTATTTTGTGAATCGTTGCATAGTAGCAAATCTCTCTTCACTGCTTTGCTCATTGATGAAGTACCATTCCTGCTGATCTATTACCAAGATTTTATTTGATGCTAATTCAACGTGATGTCCCACTAGTTGCAATCCCGGCTTGTTGAGATTAGAAGATATTATCTTTACCTCTTCATAGTCTGATGACAAATAGATGCTTTCTATGTTTAAATGTTCTACAATTTTTTTAAGTTTTATATTATTATCCATAGCTTAACTCCTAAAATAATCATAAATTGACTGAGCAGCTTTTTTGTCCATGGATTTCACCGCGACAAGTTCCTCAATTGAGGCTTCTTTGATTTTTGATATGGATTTAAAATGATTCATAAGTTCCAATTTTCTCTTGGGACCTATATGTTCAATACCATCCAGTTCCGATTTAAATATGTTCTTCGTTCTGAGAGATCTGTGGTAGTTTATGGCAAATCTGTGAGCTTCTTCTTGAATTTTGAAAATCATCTTAAAGGCTCCTGAATTGATGTCAAGATTAAATTCCTCATTGTTGTAAATGATACCTCTTGTGTTGTGAAAATCGTCCTTGACTAAACCACATACAGCTATGTCAATTTTCAGTTCATCCAGCACTCTTTGAGCGATGTTAGTTTGGCCCTTTCCACCATCCATCATTATGAGATCGGGAAATCTTGAGAAGGAAGAGTCTGTTTTAGATTCTATTTCCTTGATTCCTCTTGTGAATCTTCTAATGAGGACTTCCCTAAGGGATCCGTAATCATCGGCACCGGTTATTGTTTTTATCTTAAATTTTCTGTAATCACTTTTTTTGGGAATCCCATCTTCAAATACTACCATGGATCCGACAGATTCAATTCCATAGGTGTTTGATATGTCATATGCCTCAATTCTCTTGGGAATTGTGGTAAGTCCAAGAGTATCTTTTATGTCATTGAGTGCTTTTATGCTGGAATTGAGTTTTTTTCTGTATCTGTCAGCGTATTTATCCAGCATATCAAGGGCATTTTTCTTTACTAATTTCAGCAGATCCAGATTTTCTCCTCTTTTAGGTTCAAGAATTTTAACCTTTGCATTTTTCCTTTCAGACAGAAATTCTTCCAAAATTTTGACATCTTCCGGCTCTGTTTCAATGATTATCTCCTTTGGGATAAATGCCGCTCCTCCATAAAATTGTTTGATAAAGGCATTGGCAAGTTTTGCGTTGTCGTCGTTGAAGTAATCTCTCAAAAAGTAATGTTCTCTGCCGACTATTTTACCGTTTCTAATGAAAAACACCTGTACTATCGCTTCATCTACTCCCCTTGCCATGGCAACAACATCTTTGTTTTCTGTTATATCCGTATTGGTGATTATCTGTTTTTCATTTAATAGGTTAAGGGATTTTATATTGTCTCTAAATTCATCTACCGCTTTTTTCATATCTTGTTCTAAACTCTCAATTATTTTTAAATCCTTACCTGATAAAAATTTCCTTATTTCATTTATATTTTCGTTGTACTCGGTTTCATCTACATCGTACTTGCAGGGTCCTTTGCATCTCTTTATAAAGTAGTTCAAACAGGGTCTGCTCAAGGATGGATTTTTGTCAAAATTTAAGGAGCAAGTTCTCAATTTATAGATTTTATTAAAGATTTCTATTGAGTCGTTTACCGCACTTGCATTGGGATAGGGTCCGAAATATTCCGCACTATCCTTTAAAATTCTCCTTGTTTTTAAAACTCTCGGATACTTTTCCTTCGGAATTTTTATATAGGGATACTGCTTATCATCTCTTAATAGAATATTGTACTTAGGATTTTTATCCTTGATTAAATTGTTTTCAAGTATGAGGGATTCAATCTCATTTTTTACAATGATGTATTCAAAATCGGCTATTCTATCTACCATTGATTTTACTTTCAAGCTTGAATTTCCATAGCTTCCAAAGTATTGCCTTACTCTGTTTTTTAAAGACTTTGCCTTACCGACGTATATTATATTGTCGTTTTTATCTTTCATTAAATACACTCCCGGTAAATCCGGGAGCTTTTTTAACTTTTCTTCTAAAAACAATAAATCACCTCGTGATTTTTCTTATATTAGTTTTTAACCATTCCCTTTCATCTTCGCTTAAATAGGGAGATAATTTATCATATACTTTTGCATGATATTCGTTTAAGAGAGCTATTTCATCCTCATCTAAATAATTTACATCAATGGCTTCCAAATCTATGGGAGCGTAGGAAATTGTGTTTAACTTCAAAAATGTGCCGCTCTCATTTTTAACATCTTCTATGACTTCGACTATGTTTTCCGTCCTTATGCCGTGCTTACCCTCTTTGTATATTCCCGGTTCATTTGAAAATATCATTCCTACTTTTACTTCATTGCCCGCAGATTTCATACTTACAGTGGGAGGAGTTTCATGAACGCCTAATAAATATCCCACTCCGTGTCCTGTTCCGCTTTTATAGTCATAGCGATATTTCCAGATGGGCGCTCTTGTTATGGCGTCAAGCTGTCTATCGTCAGTTCCCTTTAGAAATACTATTCCCATCAATGCTAAGTGAGATTTCAACACATAGGTGAAATCAATCTTTTCCTCTTCTGTCAATTCACCTAAAACGATAGTTCTGGTGATATCCGTTGTACCGTCAATATATTGGCCTCCTGAATCCACCAGCAAAAATCCTCTGCTTTGTAATTGAGCATTTTCCTTTTCTGTGGCGGTGTAGTGCATCATGGCGGCATTTGGTCCATAGGCGGCTATGGTATCAAAACTAGGTTCTATAAAACCCTCTTGCATCTTTCTAAATTCCAAAAGTTTTTCAGAAACTTCGTATTCATTGTACTTGCTTATGTCCTCTTGAGTCTTTATCCAATAGGTGAATTTAGCTAAAGCAACTCCGTCCTTTATATAGGCATTTTTTTGATTTTCAAGTTCAACTTTATTTTTTATTGATTTTAATTTTGAACTTATATCCTTTCCCCTTACTATACGGTTTGAAGGCCCAATTTCACTATACAACTTTCTGTTAATCCTGTTGACATTGATATATATTGTTTTGTCTGTATAATTTGCAACATGATCAAAAATCTCGTCATAGCTCTTGATTGCACAAAACTTTTCAAGTTCTTTCTTTACGCTTTCCTTCAGCTTTGCACTGTCTATAAAGAGATATGCCTGTTCCTGTTCGATTACAGCATAGGAAATCACCACAGGAGTATTCTTGATGTCATTTGCCCTTATGTTGAAGATCCATGCGATGTCGTCAAGGCCGTTGAGTATTGTCAAGTCTGCCTTGACTTTCGACAATTCTTCTCTTACTTGCTCAATCTTTTCTTCAGAACTCAGCCCCGTGTACTTTATATCATGTAAAAACACCTCTGAATTGCTTAGGGCAGGTCTATCTGTCCACAAGTCGCTGATTAAATCAGAATCAACTATCTTTATTTTTTTATCTGATAGTAGTTTTTCCAGTTCTTCATAATTACTTTGCAAGTAATATTTTGCATTTAAACCCACCGTGGAGTTAGGAGCTAAATTTTCTTGCAGCCATTCATTCAATGTGGGGTAGCCTTCTATTCCCATTTTCATCAGCGAAAATCCGGTATCTTTTATCTCCTTCTCTGCTTGAATGAAGTACCTGCCATCAGTCCACAACAAAGCCGCTTCTTCAGTTATAAGTGCTGTACCTTGAGAGCCGCTAAATCCCGTGACAAATTTTCTTTCCTTGAAATGCTCAGGTAAATATTCTGAACCGTGGGGATCCAATGTGGGAATAATATATGCATTTATGTTTTGCTCTTTCATCATTTCTCTAATTTTATTTAAAATCATTACATCATCTCCATTACATATAATATTTTACTACATATTGAGAAATATTTAAATTCTAAAAGAAAACACCCACGGATTGTAGGTGTTTTATAAATATAATTAAATTAATATGATTGCAAAATTGTATAATTTAAAAGAGAGTTCTCTTTTAAATTATACAAAATATCACTCTTCTTCAGATTCTTCTTCCTTTAGAATCTCATCATATTTAGCAAAGACAGCATCTTCTACCATTTTTCTTGCTTCAGAATTTATTGGATGAGCGATGTCTCTAAATTCACCATTGGGTAATTTTCTGCTTGGCATAGCAATAAATAGTGATTCAGCCCCTTCGATTATCTTAATATCGTGGATAACGATTTGATCATCAAATGTGACGGACACAATTGCTTTCATTTTCCCTTCATCTGGTAGTTTTCTAATTCTAACGTCAGTAATGTTCACTATCGATCCCTCCTTTTATCTTCTCTTTATTATACTATAATTAAAACATTTTGTATATTTTTTTATGATATCTTTGTGCATATTCTAAAACACTTTCCTATATAAATTCTTGACATAAATGATATAATAAATTTTAGTTTAATATACATTGGAGGAATCATGTTCAATTTCGTTTTAGATAAACATAAATATAATCATATACACTTTATCGGCATAGGCGGCATTTCCATGAGTGGACTTGCAAAAATTGTATTCAGCGAAGGATATAAAGTTTCCGGATCTGATTTGAAAAGAGGCGACATTACCCTCGGTTTGGAAGAAATGGGTATTAAAATATATTACTGTCACCGTCCCGAGAATATAGAAGATGCCGACTTAGTCATATATACCGATGCTGTCAATATTGATAATGAGGAGCTTAAAGCTGCTATAAACAAAAAAATTGATGTTGTCGACAGAGCTTCCTTTTTAAATGCAATAATGAATAATTATGAAACGTCCATTGCAGTTTCGGGAACTCACGGCAAAACTACCACCACATCAATACTTTCAGAGATAATTTTAAATCTGGACTCCAACCCCACAATATTGCTGGGTGGACAATTGGATCACATACATGGCAATGCGAAAATTGGAGATAAGAAGATATTTTTAACGGAAGCCTGCGAATACAAGGCCAATATATTAAAATACTTCCCCACTACGGCAATAGTTTTAAATATCGACGAAGACCACTTGGATTATTTCGACAATATTGAGCATATAATAAAGACCTTTAAGGGTTATGTTGATAATTTAGGTCCTTCAGATAAGCTCATTTTAAATATCGACGACGAAAACTCAAAATCTCTGCTCGAAGCCGACAATACCAACATAGTGACTATTTCCACCAAAAAAGATGCTAATTACACCGTAAGAAACATAACAAAGGACGATTGCGGTCATCCCGTATTTGATGTGTATCATGACGGCGAATTTATGTTTAACATCCGATTGGAAATTCTAGGTGATCACAACATATATAATTCCTTAGCTGCAATTGCCGCAGCTTCAGAAAACGGAATAGAACAGAAGGATATTATACAAGGTCTTAAATCCTATAAGGGAGTTCATAGAAGACTTGAAAATAAGGGTTTTTACAATGGAGCAAAAGTCATCGATGACTATGCGCACCATCCCACTGAAATAAAGGCTTCCCTTCAAGCTGTGAGAAATTCAACTAAAGATAAACTGTATTGCGTTTTTCAACCTCATACCTTTACGAGGACTAAACTGCTCATGGATTCCTTTGCAAATTCCTTTATGGATGCTGACAAGATAATCATAACGGATATCTATGCTGCAAGAGAAAAGGACTATGGCGATATTCACTCCAAAACTCTGTGTAATTCCATAGTAAACAACGGTAAAGATGCCATTTATA
>JAUNLL010000052.1 GCA_030532275.1 Peptoniphilus sp.
CTTACTCTGTTATTATCTCATATATTCACATCTTTGTTTATAAAGTTTTTATGTTAATTATAAAGAAAATGTTAAGATTGTTACATATTGATAAAACTGCATAATTGATAAGTTTTTATCTTAAATCTAAAGTATTTTAATTAAAAACCCTTGGATATAGTGGTTTTCCTGCTTTGCTAAGCCCTAAGATTTAAATATTCTTCATTCGCTTTAAGTAATTTTCTATAATAGTCATCATAACTCCTGCTAAATTTTCTAATAAGAGGAATGGCAATTTCATAATACTTATTATCTGACATAAATCTTTGTAACTTATCTTGAATTTCTTTCATCATGCTATTTTGATACTCTTCGCTTTCTTTATAAATTTCATACTGCGAAATTGCATCTTCATTTTTCTTTAGCCACTCTTCAGCATTTTCGACAGCACTGATTTTAGCTTGATGCACTTCCCTTAGGCTTTGCATATCAAAGGCGGAACTCATCTTTTCGATATATTCCTTTTCCTCCTTGCTCAACTCAAAGGAAGGAAGTCCGTCTAAGTACTCAACATATTTTTTAAAGGCTTCTTCTCCAGATTTATCTAAGGGTTCCTTTAAAAAGGGCTGGTATGCCATAAATAGCATTTGTCCTAAATAATCAGGAAAGGCACCTTCTAATTTTTCATAAAGGCTTTCTTCTGCTTCTATTAAATTTATCCTTTCCTCAACGAGTTCCCTTTCTTCACCTTTAATTACAAGCTCCAAGAGATCTTTTCTTTTTTTGTCCAACTCAAGTTGGTGTTGTTTTTTTCTCAATATCGACGACAGCGTGTTGTAATCGAAGGAAAAACACTTCTCTATCTCCGATACAGTCATACCTAATTTTCTAAAAAACGATATTTTCGTCAAAACTTCTAAATCTTCATCGCTATAATTCCTATATCCATTTTCATACTTTTGAGGATAAATTAGTCCTTTTTCTTCATAGTACTCCATTGCTTTTCTTGTTAAACCGGTTTTGTCTTGAATTTCATTTCTCAGCATCGTCCCACCTCCCTATACAGTATATCGCCGTCCCCAGGGGACAGGTCAAGTCCTTGCTTAAATTCCCATTATTTCACAATAAAATAGAGCCTGCAAGATTTACTCTCGGCAGGCTCCCGCTACAAATCAACTATTTGAATTTATTATTTATGAATTCCAAGGTTCTCAACGGAAGTCAACACCCTTTGTACCACTCTACAAAATCTCTATTCGGCTTGTTCCATCCTATGGCTTTCATAGAAGTTTGCATACCTTTCAAGTTCAACTTCAATCTCATTCAATCCTTCCAATAATTCGTCCACATAATCTCCCGTGTATGGTGACAGATGTCCGTTGCTTTGAGAGGTATCGTAGATGTAAACCAGTTCATTGGCTGTCACGGAAACACCCTTCAACCCTTCCAATAATTCGATGTAGTAGTTGAAATCAACCACGGTTTCAGGCTGTTCGCCGTCAGGTATGTAGAATTGATCGGTCACAGCTTTCTTCAATTCCAAAAGTCCGTCCTTGTAATCTGCGTATTTTCCATGGTCCAAATTTTTTAAATCGCCTTTGAAGTTAAGGGATTCTTCTTTAAGTCCTGTGGTCAAATCTGCAACGAAGGCTTTGAGTTTTTCGTATTCCAAACGGTGTTCTTGTGCAAATTGCTCTTCGCTGAGCGCTTCTTTGTAGGGTTCTTCCAAGTTTATGATTATGTTTTTGTTTATGAAATCATAATCCACGGAAAAATCCAACACCTTGGACAAATCTCTCAGCTTCACATAGTTTCTGTCGTCAATGTTGTATCCCTTGAGCTTATAATCTTCACCTTTGAAATTTATGCTTACTTCCTTTTCCAACACCCTTTCAGGTTTTTCGGGAAGGTTGAACATTATGGAATCATCCTCTGTGTATTCTTCCACTTCACCGCCCTTTTCTATATATACCTTGTCTTCCTCCGCTGAATAATTCAAACTTATATAGGATTTGCCCTTCTCCATTAAATTCCATTCCATTGAACGCAGTGAAAAATAGTTCTCTCCCTCTATATTGTATCCAAAGAAATTAGGATTTGTAAAATTGGCATTGTTAGGCAGAATAACCATTTCTTGATCGCTTTTTACTATCCTTTGAGCAAAAATACTTCCGCTCATTATAAATACCAACAGCAGTGATAAACTCAACACTTTAAATTTTTTCATCATGCATCTTCCCTTCAATTACCAAAAAAAGACTAACCAACGTTAGTCTTTTAATTATAGTATTCAATTTTATTCTATCATAGTTTTTTATATAAACACAAGAGTTTCTACCTTTAGCATTTAGCTACTTTTCAATTATCAGCTATGATATTTTTGTTCCCCGAAAGGACTAAATCTTCATTTTTCATTGGAATCACCTTCTCAGATAATAACATCTAAACTTTAGTTCTTCGTGTTAATATCTTACCCGAATATTTAAGTATTAAACATGTTTGTAAAATATTTCCATTGATATTATAATTAGTAAAATAGGAGGACGAAATGAAAGGCGTAAATAAAAAACTTGCACTTATTTTTACTATATCGGCGGCCATCCCCATATTGTTTCAAATTCTCTTCAGAAACCAAAGCACCAAGGAGAACATAATATTCTACATTGCTCTATGGGTAATGGTCAACTATCTGTTCTTTGGAACTGTCATAGATATGTTCAAAAACTACTATGTGATCTTCTCTTTGAAAGGCATAAAGATAAATGTATTTCCCTATGTAATAAACATATTTTTATATGTGTTATTCATAGTCTTTGCCAACGGATACTTTCTGCAACAGCTCTACATTCCCGACAATGCGGTTCTTAATTACTTGGTATCTGTGCAGGTGTCCTTGGTGATACTCTTTGGATTTTTGATGAACTTGTACTTGGGAGCCTTCCCACAGGTGCAGGAAAAAGAAAATTCTTTGATATATACAATTTCGGCAAAAAATGCCTTTAAAAACGGCAAAGATAAGTATGGAACAGTTGTGGGAAGTTTCGATGACGGCGTGGTACTGGGCACTATGATAGTGTTTTTCAACGATATTACAAGCATCTACTCCAACAAAAAAAGGGACGCTTTGACCATCAAGGCAAAGGGTGCCGTGAAGAACTTCTTGATATCCGTGGAAACACCAAGGAGCAAGGATAAGTTACTCTCCATAATCGACGATGCTCTTTCCAAAAATAAGTTGGACAGTAAAAAAGTCAACATCTCTTGAGAATTAAAATTCCAAGGGATGTTTTATAGGCAAAACTTTAGACATATTCAAAACACCGGAAATCAAAAAAGGCTTTTTCTCTCTGCAACGGAGAATAAGCCTTTTTTCATCTTCATAATCTGTTGTTTTATATTCTAAAGCCCTGTTTTCTTAACACTTCCACAGCCTTGCTCTCGCCCTTGGAAAGTATGTCGTAGAATTTTGAGAGTTGGTTGGTGAAGGTGTCAGACCTTCTGTTTTCGTCCCTCGTATCGTAGTAGTTGTGCATTTCATCATCTAATTCCTTAAATTCGTCAAGGTAGTTGTCGAAGGACTTGTATTCATTTTCAAAACATCTGTGTTCCATGCTCATCTTGGGCTTTAGTTGCGGTTCTTGATCGGGATATCCCACACCCATGCCGATTACAGGGAAGGTGTACTTAGGCAATTTCAAAAGCTCTATCAGCTTTTCATAATCCTTCAGCAGGGAACCCAAGTATACAACTCCCAATCCCAAGCTCTCAGCGGCAACACTCAGACTTTGTGCTCCTATTATGGAGTCTGTAAAGCCTTGAATCAGCATTTCCACACTTGGATCAACTAGATTTTCATAGCCCTTTTGCTCTGCAACTTTTCTTCCTCGATATAAATCCGCCACAAATATAAAGAGTTCAGGTACATCTGCCACATATTCCTGCTCTGATATTTTTGTGATTTCCTCCTTGAGTTTTTGGTCTGTCACATGAATGATAGTGGATGCTTGAAGTCCCAGGGAGCTGGGAGATCTTCTGTACGCTTGTAGAATTGCCTGCAATTCCTCCGCACTTATCCTCTCTCTTTTAAATTTTCTTATGGTCTTGTGTCTTTCAAACAATTCCAATGTTTTATTCAAAATATCACCTCTGTTTATTCTCTAGGAAGATACACTTCCAATTTTTCCTTCAAAATTTCTATATTCACAGGCAACTCCGGCCCCTCTTCCCCGTCTATATCGGTTTTGACCGCACCTGCTAAAGAACTTATCTTTATCTTTGTGGCGACAAAATTCTCTATCTTTTCATTTTTTTCAGCTTCGCCTTCCATGGCGCTCTTGGCTTCGGACACTCTGTCCAAAAGTCCTTCCCCCGTTAAAATCAACACGTTGGCTTTTCCGTTGGACATGGATTTGTTTTCCGATGTGAATTCCAAACCCCCTATTCTGTTGGATAGACTTACGATCAGATGGTCCACATGCCCCTCATAGGAACCTGCATCTGTTTCCACCTTTAAATCAAAATATTTATTTTCCTTCAATTTTTCAATGGATTTTGCAACATAAGTAAACATGCCAAATTTTTTCTTTTCTTCCGAAGAAACTTCATGAACAGCTTCAGATACCGAGCCTATGCTCACAAAGAGGGAAAAACACTTTTCATTACACACACCTATGTCTATTTTTTTAGTTCTGTGGAAATCCAACTCTTTGGCTGCCTCTTCTCTATCTTGCGATATTCCCAAGTGCTTCGATAAAATATTGCCCGTTCCGCCCGGAATTATTGCCAGCTTAGGCAGGTACTCTTCACGATACAGTCCCTGGATGACTTCATTGACCGTGCCGTCTCCTCCGACGGAACAGATCGCCTCATATCTTTCCTGTGCCGCCATATGCGCAAACTCTGTGGCATCTCCGGGTTTTTCCGTAAATCTGCTGTCCACTTCATCGAAATACTCCTTGAATTTCTCCACAAAAATATCTTCCAATTCTTTGGACCTTTGATCTCCTGAGCCGGGATTTATAATTAACATTATCCTTTTCACATAGTATCCCCCTTTGAATATTCCTTACTTATATACCCAATCAACGGACCTTGTTCCCTTTGGAAATTTATAAAATTTTTAAAAATATTATATTAATATATGTTAGTTATGGTATCATTATAATAAATCTAATTTATATATGAAGAAAGGTGAAGAAAATGATTGAACCACGTAAAGCTATATTAAACGTAACTCCCTATGTACCTGGAAAACCTGCTGAACAAGTTATGGCTGAATTTAATCTTGATGACGTAGTTAAGCTCGCATCAAATGAAAATCCCATCGGAACAAGCCAAAAGGTAATAGATGCCCTTATTGAATACATCAAAACAGGAGTAAATATCTATCCTGACGGAAGTTCCATCAAAATCAGAAAACAAATCGCAGAACACTTCAACTTAAAACCTGAAAATATCCTGATGTCCAACGGAGCTGACGATGCTCTTGGAATAATCGCTCAAACTTTCCTTACAGAAGGAGATGAAGTTTTAATTTCAGAATACTCCTTTGCAAGATATGGCGACAACTCCAAAATAATGGGCGCAACCATCAAGGAAATACCCATGAAGGATTTCAAATTCAATCTTGAAGCGATGAAAAAAGCCATAAATGAAAAGACAAAACTTATCTGGCTATGTAACCCCAATAACCCCACAGGAACAATGTTGACAGAAGAGGAAGTCATTCCCTTTATCGAAAGCGTACCTAAAAATATAATTATCGTATATGATACCGCTTATGGCGAATATGTTACATCTGATAAATATCCCAAGGACAGCATTCACTTCTTCGAAAAATATCCCAACGTATTGACTGTTAAGACTTTCTCAAAAATATACGGCCTTGCAGGACTTAGAGTGGGATATGTAGTATCATCACCTGAAATTAACGATCTTCTAAACAGAACAAGACAACCCTTCAACTGCAACGTGCTTTCACAAATAGCAGCAGGTGTTGCCCTTGAAGATGAAGAATTCGTCAAAAAAGCATATGACCTCAACAAAGAAGGTAAAGAATATCTATACGCATTATTTGAAGAAGTAAAACTTCCCTATGTAGAAAGTGAAGCGAACCATATTTTCTTTGAAGTACCTGGAATCCCATCACAAGATCTATCTCGTGCACTTGAAAAAGAAGGCATAATAGTCAGACCCCAAAAGAATTCCTTCATAAGACTTACCATAGGAACCATGGAAGAAAATAAATTATTTGCTGAAAAACTTAAAAAAGTTTTAGGTGAACTTAAATAATTATTCAGAGTTTTAATTTTATTTAAACGACTTCTAATTTTAGGAGTCGTTTTTTTAATTATCAATGTGAAATATGCTCATCAAAATAAAATAAGACGCACATGGGTACGTCTTATTGAAGTTATAGATTTTTATTCAAGATGCCAAATCAATTATTTCAAAAATCGACTTTCAAGGTCACTTACTACAAATTATTTATTCTTGCCACTATTTCATCTATTCCGAATAAATCCTGTTCGCCGCTCTTCATGTTCTTCAAGGTGTATTTTCCAGATTTGACTTCATCTTCACCCACAACTATGGTGTAGGGTATGTCTAAAGTATCAGCATACTTGAATTTCTTGCCAAGTTTGTTCCTTTCGGTGTAAACTATGCACTTTACTCCCTTTTTTCTCAATTGAGAAACCAGTCTTATACCTTCATGTACATATTCATTCATGGGAATAACTATTAAGTCCACCAGGCTTTGCTTCTCAGCTTTGACTATGTTTGCTTGTGTGAGCTGGTAGTACAGTCTTGAAAGTCCTATGGACAGTCCCACGCCGGGAAGTTTCCTCTCGGTGTAGTAGCTTGCCAAGTTTTCATATCTGCCACCCGAACAGACCGATCCGATTTCGGGATAATTATCCAAAATCGTTTCATAGACTGTGCCTGTATAGTAGTCCAGTCCTCTGGCTATTTTCAAATCCACTGCATAATTAGCTTCCGGTATGTCATAATCCTTGATGTATTCTATTACAGTTTTCAATTCTCCAAAACCTTCTTGGAAAATTTCATCTTCTATGTTAAGTTCTTCCAATTTTGCAAATATTTCGTCGTTCGTTCCCTCTATGCTGATGAAGTCAAGAATTTTATTTGCTTTTTCTTCGCTTATGCCCCTTTCAATCAGTTCTTGGAGCACGCTGGCTTGTCCGATTTTATCCATTTTGTCCACGGTTCTAAGTACATCTCCCGAATCCTTTATGCCCAATGAGGAAAAGAATCCCTTTAAGACCTTTCTGTTGTTGATCTTAATGGCAAATTCGTCAAATCCCAATTCCTTGAAGGTGTTGTATATTACTACGGGAAATTCCGCATCATTGGATATATCCAGGGTTTCATTGCCTATGGTGTCGATATCGCATTGGTAGAACTCTCTAAATCTTCCCTTTTGAGCTTTTTCGCCTCTGTATACCTTTCCTATGTGGTATCTTCTAAAGGGAAAAGACAGGTCGCTAAAGTGTTGTACGGTGTATCTTGCAAGGGGTACAGTAAGGTCAAATCTCATGGACATATCCGTGTCGCCCTTTTGAAATCTGTAGATTTGCTTTTCAGTTTCTCCGCCGCCCTTTGCTAAAAGCACTTCGCTTTTTTCTATGACGGGTGTGTCGATGGGCAAAAATCCGTGATTTTCAAAATTTTTCCTTATTGTATCCATCATTTCATTAAAAAGTATTTGGTCCTTCGGCAACAATTCCATAAATCCCGGAAGTGTTGACGGTTTTACAATTTCGCTCATTTCGATTCCTCCAATTTTAAGTAATATTATTCTATCACATAAATACACTTTATTGTAGTTACTTGTTAAATTTTCTACTTTTTATGTATTCCACCACCAAGGTGTAAATCGGCAAGCTATACAGATAAAAGGCAAATAATATGGCGGATTTGTCGGCTTTCAGTGTGGCAAGGGGCACAGCTGCAGCTATTGACCAGGGTATCATCGCCGATATGAGTATTGAGGAGTTCTCAATGAATATGGCAAGCCTTTGATCATCTGTCACGCCCTTGCACAACTGGTAATTCAATACCGTAGCAAGGGATTGATTGCAAGCTATCATGCTGGTTATGATGCCCGTGACCAACACCGCGAAGAACTCAAAGGTTTTTTCCGAGAGTTTATATATGGCCGACTTGATGTTGTTCAAAAGTCCCGTGCCTTCAAATATGCCCGAGTATGTGGAAGCTATCATTACGATCATGGACACATTTATCATGGATACTATTCCTCCGCCCTTGAAAAGCGAATTTATGTATTCATCCTTTGACTTGTATCCAAAAAGGGCAAATTCCAGTATTTGCTTCACCTCTAAATCCTGTGCAAAGTAGGAAAGCACCATGGCGCAGATTATGGACAGGGTCATGGTCTTTTTAACATTTACTTTGAACAAGGACATCACCACTATGATAAGCGCCGGAAGCATCATCAGATCTCCCAAGTTGAAATGTTGCTTGAGCATGTGGATGGTATGATAATCCACCTCCGACGACGTGAAATTCAACCCCACGACATAGTAAAATGCAATGGTCAGGATTGTAGGCACCACGGAAGTTCTAATCATGATTTTGATGTTTTTAAATAGATCTGTGCCGCTGATTTCGCTGACCAACAGTGCCGATGTGGACATGGGCGAAACTCTATCTCCATAAAAAATTCCACTTAGTATCGCCCCTGCAACGACGGTATCATTTACACCCATGGCCCTTGCCATGGATATGCATATGACACCCATGGTCGCAACCGTGCCGAAGGATGTACCTATGAGCAGGGACAGAAGGGCGCAAAGCAGGAAAGCGACAGGTATGAACATTTGCGGTGTTATAAAGGTTGATCCCTTGACTATTATGTAGGCTATGGTGCCAGAAGATTTCCATGTGGCAGTGATCATACCTATGAGCATAAAAACCTTTAAAATATTGCTCATCTGCAAAAATCCTCCATAGGCCATCTTTGCCAAGGAGTGAATTTTATATCCCTTTTTTATTCCATATAAACAAAATATGCACAGACCTAACAAAAGCGCATAAATAATGCTGTATCCCATCAACACGAAGTAAAGAAGCACCAGGGAAAACAGCGCAATTACCATTAATTCAATCATTTCTTAACCTTTGACTTCAAAACTGCTGACATCTAAATTTTCTTCGGGTTCTTGCAGAAGTTTGGAAGCTATTCTTTTAAATTTATTCACATCACCCGATACATAGAAGCTGATTTTTTGGTCTTCTTCATCGGATTCTATTCTAAGTCCCTCTATCATTCTCTTCAGGTCCTTGGATATGGATTTAGCTGGGTCGATTATCTTGACATCCTTGCCGATTTCCGCCAAGGCTTTTTGAAGATTTTTCTTTGTGAAGGACAGATGAGTACAGCCCAACAATATGGTGTCGTAGTCAAATTCTTGGTATTCCTCTAAATAACCCCTTAAAAGTTCATAGCTTTCTTCATCTTCTCCCTTGCCCTCTTCTACTATATTTACAATATCAGAGCAACCTCGTGTCCTAACATCGGCCTTTGAGTCTACCTTTTTAATGGCCCTTTGGAAGGCACCGCTCTTTGTCGTGGCGTTGGTGGCAAAGATCAATATATGTTTATTATATGTGACCATGACACTGTCCAACGCCGCCGAACCTATTACCGCCAATGTGGGGAAATCGAAAATCCTCTTGATCTCATCTATGCAATAGCTTGCAGAAGTATTGCAAGCCAATACTACCGCCTTTACATTTAATTCCTGCAATTTTTCAAAACATTCTATGGTGTAAGCCGTTATATCGCTCACATCTCTGGTGCCGTAGGGCATTCTGGCTGTATCTGCAAGATATATAAAGTCTTCCGTGGGAAAGGCTCTCTGAAGTTCTCTTAAAATGCCCAATCCACCAACTCCACTATCAAATATTCCAATAGGTCTTTTATCTGAAAATTTCATCTCTTCGCTCCTATTTAATACGAACTTAAATAACCGACACTACTATTCTACCAAAGTATAAGTTAAAAAAATAGTGCTTTGATTTTTTATTAGTTACATAG
>JAUNLL010000053.1 GCA_030532275.1 Peptoniphilus sp.
ATATTTTTTGTATAAATAATTATTTAGTTTACTTATAACAATTTAGTTAATCTTTCCAAAATATATATTTCAATTTTTTATTTCAAACTTATAAACTTTTTTATCACTTTATTATTCTTAACTAAAATTCCATACTCTTTAAAAAATTTTTATTTTAATTTTTATTATCAATACCACTTCCTCCCTACTCAAAAACAACATACAACATTTCTGCTTTTCAAAGTCTTGCCTATGAAAACAGCTTGAATTTTTTTGAAAAAGGGGTAAAAGCATATATAAGTAAAAGTAACTTATGAGGATTATAAAAAGGAGCATAAAATGCATACATGTGATCAGTGCAAGGCTCACAATCATTGCCTTTCAAAGGTAAATTTGTTTAAAGAATTGGGAGTAGATGAAAGTAAAAGCATATATTTGACCGCCTTTCACAAGGACTACGAAAAAAATCAAAGGGTATTTTCCTTTCAGGATCCCATGGAGAGGATTTTAGTTGTCAGACACGGAAAAATAAAAACTCTGATTTACGATGAGGAGGGTAGGGAAAATATTATAAAAATTTACCTGCCCGGCGATATTATAGGTGAAGATAGTATTTTTTTGGAAAAGTCCTATGAGGCAACGGGCATAGCTATTGAAAAAACAGGGGTATGCGAAATTGACAAGGATACTCTGAGGAATATCTTGGTTTCAGATATAAACTTCTCCATAAATATGATAAAAAGCCTTAGCCGTAAGCTCTACGAAAGCGAAAAACTATTGGAGATTTTGTCTATTAAAGATTCTTACAAAAGGTTGGGTGCTTTTTTGGTTTACAGATCCAACCTCACAGAAAGCGGCCTTGTGGAATTAAATCAAGAAAATATAGCTTCTTCGATTAATATGTCCAGAGAAACTGTGTCCAGAAAATTATCTCAATTGGAAGAAGAGGGTTTTATCGAACTTTTGGCCTACAAGAGAATAAAAATTAAAAATCTTGTGGGACTGATAAATTTGACAAGTATGTAAAAGAGTGATTTGTGACACAGATATATTTTATATTCTGCCTTACAATATAAGCAAATAGAACTTAGGAGGCAGAAAATGATAAGTATAAATACCAAAATAGAAGAAATTGTAAAAATGGACAACAAGATGATGGACTTTTTCAATGAACAAAAAATTGATTTTTGTTGCCAAGGTTATAAGACCATCAAAGAAGTAGCTGAAGAAAAAAATCTAAATCCCAGTGACCTCCTTGACCTCGTAGGGAAAAATATTGATCTTGAAAATAGCGGGTTTGGAGCGGAAGCGGTAGACCTTGAGGAATTTAAGGCCTTGACTATGGATGAAATGATAGAGTCTATAATTTTAGATCACCATCAAAGAGAGAGGGATTATCTGTTTAAGATAGACCCTGTGCTAAATAAAATTCTTTCGGTTCACTACGGCAACCACGGTCAAGAATTGCTAAAACTCCACGGGATGTTTGCAGATTTGAAGAAGGAATTAGAGGAACACTTTGTCAAAGAGGAAGAGGTCACTTTTCCACTGATGTTGGCCAATAAAAATCCAAGTTCGGAAATCATTAAAAAAGTTGAGGATTTGGAAAATGATCACGAAAAAGCCGGCGAAATCATCAAGGAAATGATCGAACTTACAGATTGGTTTAAAGTTCCTGAAGATGGCTGTGGCACTTATAGTTACACCTTTGAACTTTTAGAAAAATTAGTTAAAGATGTCTTCGTCCACATTTTTAAGGAAAATTCAATACTTTTTGAAAAGTACAAACAGTATTGATGAAGAGAAATAGCGCCTTGCAAAAGACTCGAGAAGTGATTCTTGAGTCTTTTTAATATGCTTAATTTTCAAAGACAATCTTTGGCAAAGAAATTTTGCTGTCTTGATTTTATTTTGGTCTTCAAATAAAATATCACTGAAGAATACTTATTAATATTTGGGGAAAGACCAAGAGATAAAGGGGTAAAGACTATGGAAGAAAACATGGACAAAATAAAAAAAGTAGGTAAATTCAGAGACCTTGATTTAATTTCCCATGCTACGCTTATTCAAGCCAGCGGTTATAGTTATGATGATTTGAAAAAACCCATTATAGGTATAGCCAACAGTTTTAACGATTTAATTCCCGGACATAAAAATTTAAGGGAAGTTGCTCAACATATTAAAAATGGAATATACGCTGCAGGAGGTATACCTGCGGAGTTCGGATGTATTGCAGTGTGTGACGGTATCTCCGACAACCACATCGGAGCAAAATACACTCTGCCTTCCAGGGATTTAATAGCAGATTCTGTGGAATTGCAGGTTAGAGCTCATGCCTATGACGGCTTGGTCATATTGGGCAGTTGCGATAAGATAGTGCCGGGACTTATCATGGGAGCTCTAAGAACTGATATTCCAACTATTTTTGTAAATGCAGGTCCGATGATTTCTTCTCCCGGCTTTGGGGATAAGATAAAAGCTAATACTACCACAATTTCCGAAGGCTTGGGCATGTATTATGCAGGAAAATTAAATAAAGATGATTTGATCGGTTTAAGTAGTAATTGCGCCCTCAGCTGTGGATCCTGTCAATTTTTGGGAACGGCAAATACCATGTGCAGCCTAGCTGAAGCCATGGGGCTATGTCTGCCCGGTTCATCCTTAATACCTGCCGTATATAGCGAAAGAGCCAGAGCCGCCTTTAAATCTGGAGAACAAATTGTAGACTTGGTCAAGAAAAATATCACCATCAAAGATATAGTGGATCTTGAAGCTCTAAAGAATGCCATAGCTGTCCTCATGGCAACGGGTGGCTCAACTAATGCAATTATCCACTTGTCCGCCATTGCCAATGAACTGGGCATCAGTTCGGATATAATGGCAGATCTCTATGAAGAATATTTTGATAATGTTCCTTTGATTGTGAAGATAAATCCCTCTTCAGACGAATTTGATGCTCAAGACCTTTATGCCAATGGTGGAGTGCCTGAGGTTATGGATAGATTGGGAGATAATATAAACAGAAATGTCCTAACCTGTACCGGTCAAAGCCTTGATGCAAATTTACAAGCTATAAGACCTCACAAGGTTGATGAAAATGTAATCAGGACCATGGACGATCCCTTTTTGCAATTGGGCGGAGTCAGCATAATGAGAGGTAACATAGCACCTGAAACAGGAGTTGCAAAACCTGCATCCATCCACAAATCCGCACATCTCTTTAAGGGCAAGGCAGTATGCTTCGACGGAGAAGAAGCTGCCATAGAAGCTATAAAAGCCAACAAAATCAAGGACGGAGATGTTTTAGTCATAAGGTATGAAGGACCCAAGGGCGGTCCGGGCATGAGGGAAATGTACCTGACTTTAAAACTATTAAACGGTCAAGGTCTGTCCAGAACGACAGCAGTAATAACTGACGGTAGATTTTCAGGAACTAATAACGGTTGTTTTGTAGGCCATGTATCACCTGAAGCGGCAGCAGGCGGTCCCATCGCCCTATTAAAAGATGGAGATGAGATAATCATTGACATCAACAAAAAAGAAGTCAATGCATCCATTAGCGAAGAAGAATTTGAAAAGAGAAGAGCTGAAATGAAACCATATCGAAGTCCTGAACTGTTGCCAGGCATGATGAGAAGATATATCACCCATGTAAGTTCAGCAATTCAAGGAGCTATTTTAGATAAAAATTATTAGACGTCATAATATCTGTTAGGGAAAAATCATCCTTAACAGATATTTTTGATTACTCATAACACAAAGAGCAAAAAATTACGATTTTTCTCCATAAAAAGGGAGATAACATTTCTGCTACCTCCTCAGATTTGAATTATTTAAGCCTTCAATTATACAAGGGATTTTTTTAATTTAATTTTTTCCTCCGTTGAACTATTAAATTTGATATTATCCACATTAATAGTCTATGGTAAAAGTGCGCTTATTAAAATATGACTTTGATTTCTTCCTTATCTGCGTCTAATTCTATAATTGCATCGTCACTTATGACATCATAAAATTCCGCTTCCACATTATTAACCATGGGGATTTCCATAACTATGGCACAGGAAACTAGCACAGTGTCCAAATCTTTAACTATAAAAGCCTTTGGAGCAGTGGAGTTTACACTCAATTTGTAAAGTCCGTCAGCTTGAACGGAACTGCTGCCTTTGCCGGCTGGAAAAACCATAATCTTATCTTTTACAGATCTTTCGAAAAGACTGTGCTCTTTTTCTATAACTACACCTGTTTCAGGATCAGTGTGATAAAAAAGTATAGGTTCTTTTGAAACCATTGCTTCACCTTTAGCAGAACCCTTTGAAATTTTATTACATTTAAATATTTTTTCCATAATTACCTCGCTAATTCAATTATTGTATCAATATCCGCAACACTTATATCTAAACCGAAGGACGACATGTAGTAGGAACACTTGGGAGAATCTGATATGCCTTTTTTGCCCTTCAGAAAATTCCACACTAAATATTCATCTGTACACGTATCGGGAACCAAATCTACCCCGTAACTATTAAATTCTTCTTTTAATCCCATGCTTTCAAGAAGGCCTATGTTAGCTTTTGATGTGAGCACCCAAATAGGAACCTTGGGCTTGTCCTTACGAATCTTATTCAAAAGGTATAAAATTTGATCGTAGGTGTAGTGAGGACATCCTAACATCACAAAATCTATTTTGTCCTCAGGAAGATTTTTATTCTTTAATTCCTCTAAATCTTTATCAGTTATGGTGACTTCTCTTACATTTTTATCTACTATATCCTCAAGATTTTTAGCTTCAGGTGTTACTCCCAGAACATGGTAGAGGGCATATGAGCCTGCAACATTCAGTTGAGTACCTAAATTGATGTGATCTTCAGTAGACATTTTATCTATACCGACAAAGATAGGGTTGCCTCTTCCTATCTTGGGAGCCATAAGTCCAAGCATTGCAAAATCAAAGTGCGATTTAAAATCCGCCTCTACATTTACGATTATATCCGCCTTTCTATTTTCATCAAGCAGATATCCATAGAGCGGAGTGTAGCCTGTTATAGCGGCACATAAAGAGCTAAAGGAACTCTCTCTGTTTGTTCTTGCACCAATTACAGAATTTGCAAAGATAGTTACACTGGTTTCCGAAAAGGATGCAATATCATTAAAATGAGCAGTATTGGCAAAGAGATAAGGCGTACAGGAGTATGTAAGTGTAGAGCCCAGGCTCTTGTATGCTGATTCAACTCGCAACATATTGTCCTTTGCCTCTTCTGATAGGAGATTTTTATTTTTAAAATAGCAGATGGAGTATCCGGGATTAACAGTAGGACTTACCGCACAAGTGACACCTGCCTTCGCCATTTTTTCCGCAAACCATGTATCTGCTTTTTGTGCACTGAGAGCCACATGAGCTCTATCAATGGGAACCATCTCCTCAGCATTAAAACTGTCACCTATGGCAATCAGTATTTCCATGGCCATGGCGTGCCCCTTGGAATACTTTCCGTCAAGCATATCTTGTTGATGAGAATTGAGTTTCATTTTAATCGCCTCTTTCTGATGATTTCATTAATATATACCCCAAAAAAGCAAGACCCCTATCAAAACAGCAGAAGCAAAATAAACAGAAATTATTCATTTTACAAGGTCTTTTCTTGCCTTTGTAGATATAAATTAAAATATTAGTTTTGGCTCTGACTTTCTTCACATTATAAGGGAGAACTTCCTGCCCCAATCCAATTCATTTCATAAAAGTATAAAAGATAAAGTTATAATTCATAATAAAATGATATTTGCCATCCGTCAATGCCCATGGTGTTTTTATCATCAATCTGCAGCGACAATTTCTTTATTTCTAAACTTAGTCGCTCTTCCTTTGACTAATACCAAGTCACCGTACCTTTTTCCGGAATAATACCTTTTCCCAACTCTTCTCTGATACTACGAATAGCATGGTCTGCATAATAATACCATTCTTCATCCTCAGTTGCTGTTGGCAATTCTTCCTCAGTTAGAGGTGGTCTACCACTTTCCTTTCGCATTTCATTAATTGCATCACGCATTGAATTCTACTCATCAGCGGATGTCCTATACAAGGAATCTTCTTCAGCGACTTTGTCGATGGATGCCTCTTTATTTTCTAAGCATATGGAAATAATACCGAAGGCACTATCCCTATTGTCTTCCGGATAATATCTATACACAGCCTTAGTGCTATCCTTTTTTTCAATTACAAATGTAACCATAGGTCCTCCATACAATCTCCAGCAAAATTTGAATATAGGTCTTTATTCTTTAAGAAACTGCAACAAGGAATCTTTCTTTGATACCGTTATCTATATTTTACCATCAATAACCCCTTACCGTCTCTGCAAAATCATTTTAAATATAGTTTGTTTATCAAAGGTACATAAAAAAGGCGGTATTATGCCGCCTTGTAATTCCTATTATTCTATTTCATTTTCTTCTAAGTCTTTAAGCGTAATATCATCTCTTGTTTTCCAGTCTGCCCTACCATTTGAATTCATACCTAAAATAAAGGATGATGCATAGGACGGACTGTTGAAAAGATAATTTTTTGTGATTTTCCCATTTACTATTTCATTATTTATTCTGCATTTTTCTCTGATTTTTTACTCGTTAGGTTTTTCAGTATATCTTAATAAATTGCCAAAAAATCTTATGAAAGTTACGCATGGAAGCCATGGGAAATGTTCGTCCTATAATCATAGGAGTTGAAAATTTAAATCATCTCTAATCCGGCTTAATTTTAATCAGACTGTCCTTCTTTAAGTTCCTTAAATCTTTCATTAAACTTTTTATTTAAAAAGATTTCTTTTGCACTGGGGTTCTTCGATATATAAATTTGTGCAATGTTGTTGTATTCTTTAGCCATTTCAAAATTATTTTTCTCCAGATTTATGAGGG
This sequence comes from Peptoniphilus sp., assembly GCA_030532275.1. Classification (GTDB taxonomy): domain Bacteria; phylum Bacillota; class Clostridia; order Tissierellales; family Peptoniphilaceae; genus Peptoniphilus_E. The sequence continues at coordinate 6,895 of JAUNLL010000053.1, forward strand.
CGAGTAAAATATAAATCATTGAGCGTTCCCAGAAACCTGTGTATTTTTCATATATACCCCTGCTCTTTATGCACAGGGTTTCAGAGGTTTCAAAATCTCCCTTTAGGTACATGCTATAAGCATAGTCCTTATAAAATTCATCTAAGGATTTGGTTATTCCGTATTTTTTACATATATTGATTGCCTTTTTGTGATATATCTGTGCCATATTGTAGTCCTTTATATAGCAATGACTCATGGCCTTGTAATTATATAAAGATCCTATATTAAAAGCATAGTCTCTTTCGGGCAGTAAATTTAGAACCATTTTTATGGCCTTATCATAAATTAAAATGGATTTCTGATAGTTCTTCATCAAAAATTCTGAAAATCCCATTAGCCTTACGATCTTTATAGCGACAAATTGATTCTTTTCATACTTATTTATTTGATGTATCTTCTTTAAATATTTTTTCATATATGTGGGATTGCCAATTCTAAGACCCAGATAAACTTTTTCAAAATACGCCTTCATAAGCAATTTCCTATCTTTGTTTTGAACGTTTCGGATGAGCTTATCTATATATTTTTGACCTTCTTCATTGTATCCGTCTCTTATTAAGGATCTCCCCTTTAGAAAATAAAGTTTAAAGTAGGTTTCTTGGTTATTTTGCGTTATGTTGTACTTGTATAAATTTTTCTCTATATCTTCAAAGGATTCATATACTTGCTCTTTATTTAAATATCTGTTAAATATCCCTTCTGAATAAAGTCCTAAATGCGGATAAAATTCATCATAGTAGTTTAGCAGGTATTCAAGATAATCCAATTTATTTTTCATAAGGATGAGTTTATCTTCAATATATTCGCTGAAAAATACTTTATTTTTAAGGTAATATTCATAGATTTCAATGCTCCACTTGTCCCTATTCTCTTCCATTATATCTATGATTTTTGTCGCAAGTTCCTCTTTTTTATTCTTGCTTAAATTTTTTAACAGACTTCGGCTTAAAAGTGGGCTCTTTATCTTTACATATTCTATACCATTTTTGTTTTCAATCTGAACAAGACCACTTGAAATAAGCATATCTATATTTTGAAAGTGGTTTACTTCATATTCTTTTAATATGCACCTTAAAAGTAAAGAGGATAGGATTCCATTGTTTAAGGCTAAATAATTTAGCGCTAAAATTTCATTGGGACTTAAATTTGATTTTAGTTTTTCTACAATATTTACATCTAAATATTTTTTGACGCTTCCGTTATTGAAATCCACACAGTTGTTTATAAATATAAAATTGCCCTTGGTTTCTTTATAAATTCGGTCTAAAGACATATCTCCGCTATTGTAATTCGGATTTTTTTCCTTGCTTCTTGAATAGTAGTATTCTTCAAATTCACCAAAGGATAGATCCCTTACTGATATAATATTGACGTTTTCTGAAATACTTAAATCCTTTAAATAATTGTTGTTTTTTTCGAAGGTAACATTGTATTCACCTACCAGGAAAAAATCATGTTGATTTTCTTCAAAGAATATTGCCTTTAATGCTCTTAGGGATTTTTGATCTATATATTGAAGGTCTGATATTTGTATAAATATCTTTTTGTTTATATAGAGCCTTTCCAATTTCTGCTTGAGGGCAATGAGCATATATTCAAAACTGTTTTCGGCCTTTAATATTATGTCTATGGACTCCCTGTCAATCTCTCTAAATATTTTATAAAGACACATATAAGAGTCCTTGTACTCTTCTAGGTGCAAATCGATTTTTATAAGCTGAATCTTCTCCTGTTTTTTCAGCACATTTTCTATTACTTGGCTCTTTCCAACTCCCCAATCTCCTGAAAATATACAGTGCTTGTAGGGTTCGCCCTTCATAAACTTATCTATTTCCTTTAAAAATTCCTGTATATAGGATTCCCTTACAAAAATATTCCTCTTATTGTAGCTTTTCTTTATAGCTATTGTGCTGTTGAGCTCTTCTATTATATGCTCTGTTTCTTCCTCCAAAGGTGAGTCAAGTTCTGCGTTTATTTTATTTTTTATTTCCTTTGATAACCTAAGAGCCTCGTCAAAATTATAGTTTTCCATATTTTGTTTGATTAAAATCCTATAGGCTTGCTCATTGTATGGATCCAGTTTTATTATTTTTTTGCAAATTCTTTCCACATGAGAATTTTCGCTTAAACTTTTAATGTGGGAAATTTGAAAAGTCATGGTATTTAAAATCAGGTTCTTGTATACTCTTCTTAATTCCTCAACCCAATCGTCAAAATTAGGGCAGCTTTTAACACCATGATTTTTTAAAAATTCAAAGTCTTCAATTTCCAGATATTTCGTATTGTTAGTATCCAACAAGACGTCTATGTCCCTGATTAAATTGTAGCGAGAATTTATTTTCAGTGTTTCATTTCCATTTGCTACTATTAAATCCTCTTGCAGGGTATGCCTTATTCTATAAAGTACGTTTCTAAGATTTGCTCTTGCCTTTTCCTCTGTCAAATTGGACCAAAAAAGATCCAAGAGTTCCTCTCTGCTACATGATTTTTTATATAAAATATAGAATAATACCGCTCTTGGTTTATTTTGGACAATCTCAATCTTCTTATTTTCAATTTCTATATCCATTTTTCCGAGCATGTTTACTAAAACATCCATTATAAACTCCTTGCATCTTAAGATTCCATATAAAATATTATAATAATATTTACGAATTTTAAAACTTACTTAAAATATTAAATATAGGGACGATGTTTTTGATTTATATATTAATAAATCAATTTTACTTGTAAACGCTTCTTTATAATTACTTTACTATATTTTATCTATAAACAAAAGGAAAAGTATTATTTT
>JAUNLL010000054.1 GCA_030532275.1 Peptoniphilus sp.
CGCTCACTCACTTAATTATAGATCTGCAGGAACAGTTGAGTTTTTAGTGGATAAAGACTTCAACCACTACTTCATAGAAGTAAATGCAAGAATTCAAGTTGAACACACCGTCACTGAAATGGTCACAGGCATAGACCTAATTCAATCCATGATAAGAATCGCAGAAGGATACAAGCTCTCCGACGATGAAATAGGCATTAAATCTCAAGATGACATCAGATTAAACGGATTTTCAATTCAATGCCGTATAACCACAGAGGATCCTCTCAACAACTTTGCACCTGACACGGGCAGAATTACAAAGTACTACTCCAGTTCAGGCTTCGGTGTGAGATTAGACGGTGGAAATGCCTTTGCAGGCTCCATCATAACCCCCTACTACGACAGCTTGCTCGTGAAGATAATTTCCTACGCAAGAAATTGGCAAGACACGATCAACAAGGCCATCAGATCTGTCAGGGAAATAAAAGTATCGGGCGTAAAGACAAACGCAGGATTTGTCCTCAACGTCCTCAACTCTGAGACCTTCAGAAAGGGTGATTGCGATACCGGCTTCATTGAAGAACATCCCGAGCTTTTCCAAATAGTCACAAAACCCGATGCAGAACTCAGACTTATGAAATACATCGGAGAAATCGTAGTAAATTCCCCTGACAAAAAAGACAAGATTTACGACAATGCAGTAGTTCCACCTCTAAATAACGACATGGAAGGCTTTAAGGGAACAAAGGACCTCTTAGATGAAATGGGTCCCGACAAATTCTGCAAGTGGATTTTAGATCAAAAAAGACTTTTGATTACGGACACCACCATGAGAGATGCTCACCAATCACTTATGGCAACCAGACTTAGAACCTTGGACATGGAACAAATCGCAGCCGTGACCAACGAATACATGAAAGAGCTGTTCTCCATGGAAATGTGGGGCGGAGCAACCTACGACGTAGCCTATAGATTTTTGCATGAAGACCCCTGGGAAAGATTGAGATTAATAAGAGAAAAGGCTCCCAACATATTGATGCAAATGTTGCTGCGTGGAAATAACACCGTAGGATACAAAAACTATCCCGACAACGTAGTCAAGAGATTTATCAAGCATTCAGCAGAAAATGGAGTGGATCTGTTCAGAATTTTCGACTCCCTCAACTGGATGGAAAACATGAGACTCTCCATTGACGAAGTGCTAAACAACGGAAAAATCGCTGAAGGAACCATGTGTTACACCGGCGACATCTTAAATGAATCCAGAGATAAGTACAATCTCAAGTACTATGTTGATTTGGCAAAGGAACTTGAAAAGGCAGGATGCCACATCCTTGGAATCAAGGATATGTCAGGACTTTTAAAACCCTATGCCGCAAGAAAACTGATCAAGGCGCTCAAGGACGAAATATCAATACCCATCCATCTGCACACCCACGACACCACAGGTAACGGAGTAGCTGCGGTGCTGATGGCTGCTGAAGCCGGCGTGGATATTGCCGATGTGGCCATAAACTCCATGAGCGGACTTACATCACAACCTGCACTTAACTCAGTGGTAGCTGCTCTCCAACACACAGAGAGAGATACACTCCTTGACCTTGACAAAATTGAAGAGATAAATAAATACTGGCTCAAAGTAAGACCCATTTACGAAAACTTTGAATCCGATTTGAAATCGGGAACTACTGAAATTTACAAGTATGAAATCCCCGGAGGACAATACTCCAACCTGAAACCTCAAGTTGAGAGCTTCGGACTGGGATACAAATTCAAAGAAGTAATGGAAATGTACAAAGATGTAAACGACATGGTGGGAGATATAGTAAAGGTCACACCCTCCTCTAAATTCGTGGGCGACTTGGCTATATTCATGGTTCAAAACAACCTGACACCTGAAAATATATTGGAAAAGGGAGCAAACTTGGACTTCCCCGATTCATCAAAGAGTTACTTCAAAGGTATGATGGGACAACCTCTGGGAGGATTCCCCGAAGATCTTCAAAAGATGGTACTAAAGGACGAAAAACCCATCACCGTAAGAGCAGGACTGCTCCTTGACGACGAGGACTTCGAAGCCGATAAAAAATATTTAGATGAAAAATACAATATTGACGCCACAGAAGACGACTTGTTGGGATACGCCCTTTATCCCAAGGTATTTGAAGACTACATCAAATTCAAAAACGAAAATGGCGAACTTTGGAGAATGCCCTCCAGTGTATTCTTCCACGGACTCATGGAAAACGAATCAGTGGTCATTCCCCTGGATGAAGGTAAAAACCTCATAGTACAACTCATCGAAATAGGTAAGGTAGACGATGAAGGATTCAGAAATATCACCTTTGAAATCAACGGAAACAGAAGAACCGTACAGATAGAGGACAAATCCTCTTCAAATACAAATGTCAACAAAATACAAGTGAGATTTGCCGACAATGACAACCCACAAGAAATAGGATCATCGATCCCCGGCAAGATAGTGGCCATAAACCTTAAAGAAGGCGACAAAGTCAAAGCAGGCGACACCGTGATGATAATAGAAGCCATGAAGATGGAAACTAACATAATAGCAAAGACAGACGGCAAAATCGGACAAATACTCGTAAAAGTAAATGACATGGTTGAAAGCGGACAATTAGTGGCAACTGTAGAAGAATAAAATTTCAAAATAGTTTAAGGCAATTGGAAGGAGTAAAATCCTTCCAATTTTTTTATCAATTGACAAAATTCTATTATCCTGCTATCATAATCAGAAATGGGAAGTTAGCTCAGTTGGAAGAGCGCCACGTTGACATCGTGGAGGTCGCTGGTTCGAGCCCAGTACTGCCCACCACAAAAAGAGGTCTTATAAAGACCTCTTTATTATGTTCAAAATCCTAATTTAGATATCTCAATATCCTGCCTTATCTGTTGTTACAAAAAAAGAAGAGTTTTTCAACTCCTCTTTTCGATGAATTTTATTTTTATTAATAAGTTTCAGCAAATAGTTCGAAATATTCTCTTCCGTGAGCACATGCAGGACATACTGCAGGAGCTTCTTCTCCTTCATAAATGTATCCGCAGTTTCCGCACTTCCAAAGAATAACTTCGTCCTTTTTGAATACTTTTCCTTCTTCTATGTTTTTAGCTAATTTCAAATATCTCTTTTCGTGAGCTTTTTCAGCTTTGGCGATTTCAAGGAATACTTGTGCTATTTCGTCAAATCCTTCTTCCTTTGCAACCTTTGAAAATTCAGGATACATTTCTGAATGTTCTTCGTTTTCTCCTGCTGCTGCAGCTTTTAGATTTGAAAGAGTATCTCCCATATGTATGGGAAAATCTGCATTTACATTTAAAGTTTCTCCATCCATCTCTTCATTTAAGAACTTGTAAAGTCTTTTTGCGTGAGCAAGTTCATTTCTTGCAGTTTCTTCGAAAATATCAGCTATTTGAAGATATTTTTCCTTTTTAGCAGTGCCTGCATAGTATGTGTATCTTGATCTTGCTTGTGTTTCACCTGCAAAAGCATGCATTAAATTAAGTGCTGTTTGTGTTCCCTTTAGTGATTTCATTTGTTTTATCTCCTTTCCGGCAAATACTTCCAATATTTAATAGGCATATTTGTCTTCATTAATCTTATATTGCGCCTATTATCAATTCTAACACTATTATAAAAATTTTTCCACGCTTCCTCTATAAAATCTTCATTATTATCGTATATGATTTTCGGATCCTCCACCTTTAAAAACCTAACTTCTCCCTGACAGTATACCGCACAGTACTTTCTGCCCACATCATAGATTATGAACTTCTCCCTGGGCAATCTGTTTATAAAGTGAGGTACCAGTATTTGCAAAATATCGTTATCCGGCTCTATCTGTGCGAACAAAAAGGAATTTTGAATTTTTTTAAATCTGAGCAGTCCCTTGTATGTATGATTTTCAGACAGTATATTTTTGATCATGCTCTTGAATCCAATTACATTTGCATCCACTGAGCTCATGTACACCAAACCTCTCTGAAAGACACTTTTTATCACTCGTGCTATCACCGTATCTTTTTTTGGATCTTTTGAAAGATGGCACAGACTCACTTCTCTGAAAAAATACTTGGAGATCTTATTCTTTATGGCATCTGCTACTCTCTGTGCCTTTTCCTCGGAATTCTGTGTTCTGATCACATCTTCAAAAAAATCTATTTGATCACTTTCCTCGATGATTTCAATTTTCTCTATGATTTTGTAGGCATCGAATAGGGTGCTTAAAAACCCTTCAAAGGTTCCGTCATAGACATACTTCATGATATCATCTCCAAGAAATTCAGCTGCTTTGCACCCTCGGCATCCCTTTCTCCCATAAAGGACTTGAGCGCTTCCTTTGAATCGTACCTTATGCCTCTGTAAACTCCTCGCACCGTTATGAAGTTCTTGGCCCTTTTTAAGGATATTTTGAGCGCCTTCAGATCGTCGTACTTGAGGGCGGCAAATTTCCTCGCTTTGATTATCCTCTTTGCGTATATGGGGCCAAAACCCGGTATTTGAAGAAGTTCTTCATAGGTGGCCCTGTTCACTTCCACGGGGAATTTCTCAATATGCTCAATGGCCCAATTCATCTTGGGATCGATTTTTAAATCGAAGTTGGGATTTTCCCTTGTGAGCAAGTCCGATGAATTAAATCCGTAAAATCTCATCAAAAAATCGGCTTGATATATTCTATGCTCTCGCAAAAGTGGCGGTTCCTTCGTCTGCACTGTGAGTTTGGAATCATTTATGGGAATGAAAGCTGAATAGTACACTCTCTTCAAGGCAAAACTGTCATAGAGTTTTTGTGCTCTGTCGATTATGGTCAAGTCGTCTTCCCATGATGCTCCCACTATCATCTGAGTAGTCTGGCCGGCCCTTACGAAGTTGGGAGCATTTTTAAATTTTTTTCTGTATTCTTTGCTGCTTTTACATTCCTCCCCTATGAATTTCATCGGAGCGAAAATTTTGTCGTAGGATTTCTGTGGCGCTAACAGCGCAAGGGAGTTGCCCGTGGGCAATTCTATGTTTATGCTCATTCTGTCGATTAAATTACCCAACTCCCTTACTAGCTCCTCCGACGCCCCAGGGATGGCTTTCATATGTATGTATCCGTTGAAATTTTCTCTAAATCTCAGAATTTTTGCCACTTCTATCAACTTCTCCATGGTGTAGTCGGGAGATTTTATTATTCCGCTGGATAGAAAAAGACCCTCGATGTAATTTCTCTTGTAGAAATTCACAGTTAAGTACACCACTTCTTCCGGTGTGAATTCCGCCCTTTGCACATCATTACTGCACCTGTTTATGCAGTATTCACAGTTGTAAAGGCATTTATTCGTGTAGAGTATCTTGAGGAGGGAAATACATCTTCCGTCTTCACTCCAAGAATGACATACTCCGCACATACTGGCAGCTCCAAGGCCGCCCTTGTTTCTTCTGTCTGAATTGCTTGAAGAGCAGGACACGTCATACTTGGCCGCATCGCTCAATATAGATAATTTTTCCATTAATTCCATAGAATCACCTGAAACAATCATACCACCGAACATACGTTTTGTAAACATATGTTTGTGCTCTTCGCAAAAATAGGATTGATCTTAAATTGAAAAAACAGAAATTCACCGGATATATTAAATGGAAATCACTCTTCGTTAAAAAGTTTAAGTATGGGTTCTGCCGATTTGAGATCTGTGAAATCAACTTCTTTTCCGTAGGTTTCAATCATCATCTTCATGTCCTCTGTCATATCTTCGGGCTTGGTTCTTTTGACTTTGAAATTGATCAAACACCACATCATCGCTCTGTGAACCAAGGTCATATTTTTATAATCTAATCTGCCTCTTAAATGGAACACTTCCAAATCCTTCAACAGTTCTTCAGAAAAATTTCTTTTTAAAATATCGCTGTAATCACTGCTTTCAGGATCGGCAATTCCCACCGTGAACAAAATTCTTCTCGCCTTGGGATTTTTCAAAAACACATCTTCGTGCTTGATCTTTCCTGCATAAAGGCCTGCGCCGAATATTATCACATCGCAGTCGGACAAATCCATGTCCTTTGCTCCTTCCACGGGAAAACATTCACATCCCAATCCTTCCGATAGATACTTCGCATACTCCGCCGTGGAACCGTACTTGGAATAATATAATACAATTTTTTTAGACATATGCTTCCCTCCTTCCTTTACACTCTTTTCCTTCCCTTTAATTATACAATCCAAAATCCTCCTTTTTCTCTTTGTAAAGGTATTTTTACAGCTTTACAATAAAAAAAGAAGATCTGCAATCGCAAATCTTCTTTTTTTAAAAAATAATATTATTCCACAAAATTTAAAGTCTTTTTAAGACCGTAACTTTATTTTTATTAAAAACTAAGGAGTCTGACAACGCTTGTACGATCACCAGTCCTCTGCCGCAACTTTTTCTGCTTTTGTAGTCATATTCATCGAAGTTATACTCTATACCGTCGCCCTCATCTTCCACCTTTATAAGAATGGAATGTGGCTTTAAATTTATGGTTAAATTGACATTTTTACATCGATCACAGCTGTTTCCGTGAACTATTCCATTTATTATAAGCTCGTCTAAAATCAACCTCAAATCGAACATAACCTCTTCATCGGGTATGTATTTTCTAAGGTCGCAAAGCCTAAGATTCAAAAAATCCCTTAACTTCGTGAGATCACTACATATTGTGCCGCTAAATCTATATATAGTATCCATGGGGTTTCACTTCCTCGTTGTATTCATACCCCCTAAATACATATTTAAACCTAGTGAAAATTTTATGTAATTATTGAATTTAAAGTTGTTTTTTCATTAACTTGGGTATGTATCTTCTAAGACCATTTAGGAAAGGAGATTTACATGGAAAAATACGAATGCACATTGTGCGGATATATTTACGATCCTGAAAAAGGTGATGTGGAAACAGGAATCAAACCTGGTACAGCTTTTAAAGATCTACCTGAAGATTGGGAATGCCCCGTATGTGGAGCAGGTAAAGACGAGTTCGTAGTTGTTGAAGAATAATTAAAGCAAACCCTACATTGAGTAGGGCTTTTTTTATGCAGCATCGCCTTGGAAAAATTCAAAATTCAATTAAAAAAGTAAGCATATCCATGCTTACTGAGTTTTTATTCTTAATTGAAAATAGCCATTATCATCTGGTAAACCATGGGTATGAACAGAGCAGGTATCATGTTGGCAGTTTTTAAATCCTTTAATTTAAGCATGTTAACTCCGATGGCAATTATTAGAATACCACCCACGCCTGAAATATTTGCAATCAGCGACTCCACAAATATATCCTTTAAAAAACTGGAAAACAGGACTATCAATCCTTGATAAATCAGCACCACCGCTCCGGAGAATACCACTCCGATACCGAAGGATGCAGCAAGCACCACAGAGGTTATTCCGTCAAGTATACCCTTTGTTATGAGTATTGAATTATCTCCTGAAATACCGGCCGTTATGGAGCCCAGAATCGCCATTGAACCGACGTTGAATATCAGTGATGCCGATACGAAACCCTTTACGAAATTGGATCCTCCGCTTTCTTTGTCCTTATAGATAAAATTCATCAACATATCGCCCAGGGAATTAAATTTTTCATCTAAATTCAAGGCATTGCCCAAGGCAACTCCGATTACCAAGGATATTATCATTAGCACGCTGTTTTCAACCTGCATGGATGTGTTTATGCCGATGAATATTATGCTTAAACCCAAAATATCCATGACCTGTTCTTCAAGTTTTTTACTGAATTTTTCTCCGATAAAAAATCCCGTAAATCCTCCAATCACTATTAATATGACATTTATTAATACTCCTACCATCTCTATTATTTCCCCAATCTATTCTCTCTTCCGTAATAAAATAAATACTGCTGTGCGAACCCTGCATTTTCGCCGAAGATTTCCCTTCCCGCTTGAGCTATCTTGCTCTTGGGTATGCTCTCGTGGAGATACAGCTCCTCCATTACCCTCTTTATCCATACATCCACGGGAAAAGACTCGGATCTTTCAAAGGCGAAGAGCAACACGCAGTCGGCTACCTTAGGTCCCACTCCCGGCAACTTCATGAGTTCTTCTCTTGATTGCTCAAGGGGCATCTTGCCCAGGGCATCCATGTCTATTTCGCCGCTCTCTATCATCTTTGCAGATTCTACAATCCTCTTGTCCCTAAAACCCACTCTTGCATATTTTCTCAAATCTTCCACCTTTGCCGAGGACAACTCCCCGGCACCGGGGAAACTGAAATACTCTTTGCCTCTGTACTCACCTATCTTGGAACCGTACATCCTAGAGATTATATCCACGCTCTTCTTTATTCTGTCTATGCCGTTATTTGCGCTTATGATGAAGGTGATTATAGTTTCAAAGGGATCTTGATTTAATATCCTTATCCCCCTTCCATATTCCATGGCTTTAACCATGATTTCATCAAAAATCAGAGTTTCTCTTAATTTCCCGTAATCTCTTGAAATATCGAAATACTTCAGCCATATCCTATGAAAATCCTCGATATTGCTGTTTTTTATGATTACCTTGCCATCCTTGTTGGAGATGTTTATTATCTTTGAATAAGCAACATTTGTGTAAGATCCGTCCTCTTCCTCAAAGGCTCTAAAGGCCTGACCGCAGTTGAATATATCCCTGACATCAAAAAAATCCACGCCCTCAATAACTAAGTCTTCGCCAACTTGCTTTAAATTCATAAATTTCCCTTCTACATTAAAATAGAGGTACCGCTGTACCTCTTATTTATCTTCCTCTTCTTTTTCCTTCAAGTAATAAGATAGCTTTAGCAAGGAATCATTAAGTTTAACATTTTCTATCAAAATACTTTTATCAGTAAGTACAATATCCACAGGTGCAAAATTCCAAATACCCTTTATTTTACACTGCAAAATTTTATTTAGCACATCATCAACTGCTGCCTTAGGCGTAGTTATTACCACCACGCTTATATTGTTCTCATTGATATAACTCACTATATCCGCCATATCCAAAATAGGAACATCATCCACCTTGTTTCCGACGATGTTCTTATCCACATCAAATAAAGCCTTGATTATGAATCCACTCTGTCTGAATCCCTTATATCTGGCAATGGCAGAACCCAGATGGCCGGCACCTATGACCACGGAGTCATAAGTATAATTTAAGCCGAGTATTTCGGAGAGCTTATCCCTTAACTCAACAGCATTGTAACCATACCCCTGTTGTCCAAATCCTCCGAAATTATGTAAATCCTGTCTGATTTGTGAAGCGGTAAATCCTGTTAAATCGCCGAGTTCAGATGATGAAATTCTAACAATACCCTTGTTAATCACATCATTTAAAAAACGATGATAAATCGGCAATCTTCTAATTACCGCATCTGAAATTTTAGATTTTTTCTTCACAAAAACCTCCCACAAATTAAATTTAATTCAACCGCTTTATATTATACCAATCTTTTTTTAATTTGTAAAATTTGATACAATTATTTTGAGGTGTAGAAATGTTACTTAGTATTAAAAATCTATCAAAATCCTATATCACACAGACCGTTCTCGACGATGTCAACATAATAGTGGAAGAAAGGGACAAAATCGGTCTGATCGGCAACAATGGAACGGGAAAAACCACGCTGTTCAATATAATAACCGAAGAAATTTCCAAGGACAGCGGAGAAATTTTCATAAAAAAAGATATAAAAATCGGATATTTAAGACAACAATTAAATAT
>JAUNLL010000055.1 GCA_030532275.1 Peptoniphilus sp.
AACCGCTTTAGTAGTGGGGATAATATTTCTTATTGTGAATATAATTTGGAATATTTTCTTCGAACAAAATTCCAGGATAGGTTTTGAAGATAATCCGATAATTTATGTCGGCATAATATCAATAGCCTTTAATATTTCCCACCTAATTAATGCTCAGAAATATAGGTGAGAGAAATGAAAAATCACATCAAAGAATTTAGAACCCGGAAGGGTTTATTACAACAAGAATTAGCTGATATCTGCGAAGTAAGTAGACAAACAGTTAATGCTATTGAAAATAATAAGTACGATCCAACTCTTGAGCTTGCTTTTAAATTGGCAATAGCCCTTGAGACCACTATAGATGAATTATTCATATACGGATAGAAAGATTGACAAACACAATTAAAGCACCTATGATTTTAGGTGCTTTGATTATATAATAGAAAAACTTTTAAATAAGATAAAAAGGCACATATCAAATAAATACAATCTCTCCATAATAGCAATTACTATTGTTAAATACCTTTTTTGCCAACGTAACAATTTATTTTAATTTATAACCACAATTTTGACAATATTTTAAGTTTAGTGGTCGCCATGCAAGCATGTGTCTGCATTGGGGACAACGATAATAGACGACCCCGATAAACATTCCTACGATTATGATTATTATTCCTAATAAAAACATGATATTTTTTTCGGTTTTCCATAACAAAACTGATAAACCACTGGTACATAGTCCTAGCAAAATAAGTATAAACCTGAGAATATTTGCTGTTTTATATTTCATTTAAAACCTCCATCTATCATAGCCGGGATGTCAGAGTTAAGCAGTTTTAATAATGTGATTGTCCTTTTGCTTTTCATAATTTATCAGCTACCTTAAACAAAAGAGTTGAGTTCGTTAATTCTGATCAAGATTTTTATACCGCACTTCCCAACTGCGCTCATTTATTCGCTGTATGAAACTCACCATTAATATTATCAAAGATTATCAATGTTTCATCTTCTGTGGAAAATACATAGGAGCATCTAACTAATATGTTTTTCCTCTTCACATATCCCAACCGCTCTATTCCCGTAGTTTCAAGGGAGTTTTCTTTCAAAGATTGTTTTGCTTGGTTAATAGTGTAGTTAGGCTTCAAATATATAAATGAAATTAAACTGATTGCAGCCAATATATAACTGACTTCCAATGTTTTAGCCTTGCGATGTTTTAAAAAGGCTATCAGCAGAGATAAGAAAATTATTATATAGGGCGTTACCATTACATCTACGGCATATAAAATAATATCAGCTATAATGATCAACAATAGAAGAATCAACGGAATTATTAAAAGCAATTTAAACACCCCACAATTTGATAGAGATACATTCTCCTACTCTGTGCATTTTAGCATTACTACCTTTAATACTAAATTATTACCTTTTTTTGTAATATATATCACCCCTTTGTAAAATTACAGTAAACTTAAATTCATTAAAATCAGAGAAGAATTATTTTTAATATTAAATATCAATATTTTGAATCTTACTTGGGTATAAGCACAGATGTAGGACAAAAAAGATAGTTTAGTAAGAGTATAACAATTTAAAAAGGAGAATTTATGAGTTCAGAAAAAATTAGAGATATGAAGTCAGATCATCTGTTAACACCGGAAAACGCAGCTTTTATAGCCATAGACTACCAACCGGTACAAGTTAAGTCCATCAAATCCATGGACCAAGATGAATTGGTCAAAAACATAGTGAAAACTGCGCAATTAGCTAAATTGTATAATCTACCTACGATTTTATCCACAGTCAACGTGGAAAGCGGTGGCAACAAGCCTCAGATAGAAGAACTTAGCGAAGTATTTCCCGATATTAAACCCATTGACAGAACGACTATAAATTCATGGGAAGATGATAAATTCAATGAAGCTGTAAAGGCAACGGGCAGAAAAAAATTGGTTATGACAGCACTTTGGACAGAAGCATGTCTTTCTTTCCCCGCTTTGGACGCTGTTAAAGAAGGTTATGAAGTTTATGCCGTTGTGGATGCAGTGGGAGGAACGAGCAAACTCGCTCATGAAACTGCCCTTAGAAGAATGGAACAGGCAGGCGTTAAGCTGATTTCTTGGGTACAACTGGCATGTGAATTGCAAAGAGATTGGAATAGAAAAGAAACTTCAAAGGAATTCAGTCAAATCTTATTTAGATAAAAGTTAAAATTTAGGAGTGCTTCTCGAGAGGCACTCTTTTTTAGTTCAACATTTCTATTTCTACACGGTCAAGCACAGCGAAGTCAAAATAATTTTTAAGCGACAAAAGTTTCCTGCAGTTACAACTCCATGTATGGGATTGTCTTTATATTTAAAAATGATGTATGGAACTTACAACTACGCAAAAAGGATGCCTGTTGCTTGGCATCCCTTATTTTAATTTTTCAATTCCTAACTACGCTGTTTAAGCAAACATATTTACATTTGTTCACTTAGTTCTCCTTTACCTCGACTTCTCATCCTGTCTAATTCCTCCATCTCTGATTTAGTTAAGGTTCTAAGTTTTAATAAGTGTAGAGTGACTAAGATTCCTATTATTATCAGTAGAATTTTTACAAAAGCTTTGTTGATTAAATATATGGACAGAAACATGGTAAGCCAAAGTGTGGTGATGGCAAAGATTTTGTGGGACTTGCTCACACCCTTGTATTCTACATAAGACCTGATATACAGGCCCAATACCCTATGGTTCATCAGCCAGTTGTAGAGGCTGTCCGAACTATTTAGAAAGGACCAGGCCGCCAGTAGGAGAAAAGGGGTTGTAGGTATGACCGGCAGGAAGATGCCAATGGTACCTAGGACTACTGATACAAGTCCCAACAACTTCAATAAAAATTTTTTCATAATTTACAACTTGAAAGAATCCGCCCTTACTGACAAATCCTTCTTTTTCTCCTCCTTAAAGATTGATAAAGCTATATATTAATACCCCTCTTGTGGCCGATAAATCTTTCAAAATCATAGTTTCACATATTTTTAATAAGGATAATCCTTCGACTTCACCTTCAAACTATCTCATAAAAATAAAAAAGTAAAATTTGCTTTATAGTTTAGATTTTTTTCTAAGTATCATATAATAGGATATGAACCTATAAAAATATTTTGTAGTAACATATTAATTTTAAACATAGAAGGAGATAGATGTCGTGTTTACCAAAGTTTTATATATACTTGCATTATCTTGTCTTTTTCTTTCTTTTTTAAAGGACAAGGACAAAAGCAAGCTGGCCCTGAAAAAGGCCTGGAAGTCTTTCGAAAATATTCTGCCGCCCGTCGGCACGGTTTTGCTCTTAATCGGCTTTAGTCTCAGTTTTTTGGATGCCCAAACAATTTCAAGACTTTTAGGAGCTGATTCCGGCATAAAGGGCATGATTATAGCCGGTACCATAGGTTGTATAACTCTTATTCCGGGTTTCGTCGCCTTTCCATTGGCTGCATCTTTGCTGGCAGCAGGAGCAGGTTATGGACAACTTGCAATTTTCATTTCAACATTAATGATGGTCGGCCTTGCAACTTTGCCCTTGGAAATAAAATATTTTGGCAAGAAGCTGGCCATAAAAAGAAATGTTTTGTTTTTGGTCTTTGCAATTTTTACTTCAACTTTAATAGGGTGGTTAATGTAATGGAAAAAATTAAAAAATTTGCAAAACGATATAGGTTTTTCTTGATCCTAGTTTTTATAAATATCGTAGTTTTAATAGTGCAACCGGAAAAGGGTAAGGAAATAGCACAACTTTCTTTCCAAAATTTTCTGGGGATGCTTTCGGTAATCCCGCCTATCTTTCTGCTTTTGGGCCTTATGGATGTGTGGGTGCCCAAAGAAACCATTATGAAATACATGGGCAAGGGAGCCGGAATAAAGGGCGCAATTCTCGCTTTTGTTTTAGGATCCTTTACCTCAGGCCCTTTGTACGCTTCCTTCCCCGTGGCAGCTCTGTTTTTAAGAAAAGGCGTCAGTCTTAGCAATGTTTTTATTTTTGTAGGAGCGTGGTCAGCGACTAAAATTCCCATGCTTTTATTTGAAATAACCCAGTTAGGTGGAAAATTTACATTATTGCGTTTTGTATTAAACTTGTTTGTAATATCTATATCAGCATGGATAATGGAAAAAACCACCTCAAAGGAAGATGCAGAAATGGTATATGACTTGGCCTTCAAAGAAAGCGAGGACCAATAATTAACTGAAAAGCAAATCCCAACTTAAAAAAGCAAAACTTAGAGCAAAGCAACAATAACAGCTTTGCTTTTTCCTTAATAGAGTAGGACTTCTAAGGTAAGCGTAAATTTGTTTCACGGAGGAGGAGATAAAATGGATTTAAATAGAATTGAAAAAATGGAAAAAATACTTGATGACCATGGAGTTGTAGTCAATGAATTTAGAAAGTCGCTGACAAAATTTATGGATAGTCAAAGGGACTATCAGGAGCTTAAAAAATATTATCTTTCAGAGGAATATATAGAGGATGTGGAGGCATCTAATTCTCCAAATTTCCCCAAGAATATAAAATGCGGTGTCCTTTCGCAAGATGCGGTCTTCGATCTCATCGGCGAAAACTACGACATGGCGATTCGCATGCTTGAAGCTGCAACGGAACTCATCAAAAATCACTGATGACAATGGAGATTTCCAAAGACAAGGGTTAAAACCCTCGTCTTTTTTTGTAATTAGAAAAAAGTATGCCTTCAACCGACACACTTTTTGTTTTTAAATGCCACGTTCAGCCATGATGATTTCTATTTCATCTTCGTTGATTCCCACCATGGCTTCTCCAAGGTCCTTGGACACTTCAGCAAGTACCTGGGGATCGTCATAGTGCGCCACAGCTTTGACGATGGCTTGAGCACGTTTTTCCGGATTTCCCGATTTGAAGATTCCACTGCCTACAAATACTCCTTCAGCTCCCAATTGGCGCATAAGTGCCGCATCGGCAGGTGTGGCAACTCCGCCTGCAGAGAAGTTAAGCACGGGCAGTTTGCCATGGCTATGAACATATTTCAGCAAATCGTAGGATACTCCCAATTCCTTGGCTTTATAGTGAAGTTCATCGGGGCGCAGAGCTTTAACAGCTGATATCTGATTTTGAATGGCACGCATATGAGTGACAGCTTGTACTATATCGCCCGTTCCTGGTTCCCCCTTTGTGCGTATCATGCTTGCTCCTTCTTCAATACGACGCAGGGCTTCTCCCAAATTTCTCGCACCACATACGAAGGGAGTTTCAAATTTGCTCTTTTCAATGTGGTAAGTATTGTCCGCCGGAGAAAGCACTTCCGATTCGTCGATATAATCCACTTTGATGGATTCTAAAATTTGAGCTTCCACAAAATGGCCGATACGGACCTTTGCCATGACGGGAATGGAAACAGCCTTCATGATTTCTTCAATCATCTTGGGATCGCTCATACGGCTCACTCCTCCCGCTGCACGGATGTCCGCAGGAACTCTTTCCAGCGCCATGACAGCAACAGCACCTGCTTTTTCTGCAATTTTTGCCTGCTCTACATTGACGACGTCCATGATGACGCCACCCATGAGTTGTGCGTTTATTTTTTCTAATCTTTTAATATCTTGCATTTTTCATGCTCCTTTATATGAAATTTTATCGCTTTGTGTTATCCTAAGTATAGAATGGAACTGGAACCTCAACAAGAACCAAAATAAATATTATTAATGGATCCAGAAGGTGTTTATGTTTACGATATATTTTAATGAAGAGTCAAGTAAGTACCAACAGATATATGAGCATATCATCAAGGAAATTAGAGAAAAACGACTTCTTCCCGAGGAGCGACTTCCCTCAAGACGAGCTCTTGCCGAACACTTGGGAGTCAGTTTAAATACGGTGATCTCCGCCTATGATCAACTTTTGGAAGAGGGTTATATTCTCTCAAGACCTCGCAGCGGATATTTTGTCGATAGGATCATAGCCGATGAACTTCACCGCGAGCAGAGAGAAATCACGGAGGAAATTCCCAAGGTTCAAGGCTACAAGTACAATTTTTCCCATTACAGTCTATCCCTGCATTTAGCTCCGACGACGGTGCTGAAGCGATTGGCCTCTCAGAGTATCGAAGAGGCTGTGAGTTCTGAAAATTTAGACGATAACGGATACTGGCTGTTGAAAAGAGAAGTTCAAAAATATTTGCAAAGCTACCGCGGATTTACTGTGCCCATGGACCAAATCGTCATCACAGGCGGATATCGCTCCAGTTTGATCTTTCTCCTGCCTCTTTTGGAAAACAAGATCTTTGTCATGGAGGAGCCAGGCTATACTCTCAATGAAACTATCTTTAAAAATACCGATAAAAAACTTCTAAAAATCCCCGTGGATGAATATGGCCTTTCCCTTTCTCATCTTGAAAAGACCGAAGCCTCCGTCGCCATCATCACTCCCAACCATCAATTTCCAACGGGAATTATCATGGGCGTGCGACGTCGACAGGAACTTTTAAATTGGGCCTATGAGAAGAAGGATAGATATATTATAGAGGACGACTTTGACAGTAATTTTAAATATACAGGTCAACCTATTCCCTCTCTCAAGAGTTTGGATCGCCATGACAGGGTCATACTGAGTGGAAGTTTTTCACAGGTCATGGGCTCCTTTTTGAGAATTTCCTACCTTGTACTGTCGAAAACTTTAAAGGAAGAATTGGATCGCTGGGAACTAAAGGCAGTTCAGGTTCCGCTGATTTCACAGATCATGCTTCAAAAATTTCTCAAGGAAGGATATTTTGCCAAGCATATCAACCGTGTTCAAACGCATTACAGAAGAGTGCGAGAGGAGATGCTCAATGTCTTAAAGACCTATCCGAAGATAAAAATCAAGGGCGGCGGCGTGGGGCTGTACTTTGTCCTTGAATTTTTAAGGGAGATTCCACCAAAGGAAGTCATCAAAGAAAGAGCCGAAGAACAGCACATATTTTTGGAGAGTGTCGACGAATATCGCTCCAAGGAACCCTACAACCCCGGAGAGTATATTATAGGTTTTGGAAATATTCCTTTAAGCGAAGTAAGGGAGAGTGTAAAGGCTCTTATGTCTTTATTTAAACTCCCCTGACTGTTAAAATGAGATAGAAGAAATTGCCGCAAATAAAAATATCTCAACAGGTTCTATTATTAAAGTAATTACTATAAGAGGTTAAATGTCGATTTTTAAATTTGTGAGGATGAAGTATGGTTAAGTGGTTTAATCTTTTCGGAAGACAGTATCTCGGTTTTTGGTCCTTGGGATTGATGCTCTTTGTATTGCAGGAAATGCCCTACATGATCATGCCCCTGATCAAGATTAAGAGCAATCCCATTATGAACATGAAGGAAACATCTCCTCTTCTAAATTTCTTTGAAAAGTTCTTGGGAATATCCTGTGTGTTGGTAATGTGTTTTATCGTTAAAGAAGATTTGCCCCTCTTCGCCATGGGAAGGGGTGTTCATAGGGCAGGATTTGTGATGGCGGTCTTGTTTCTGTGGGCCTATTATTTAGGTTGGCTGCTGTATTTCAGAGGATATCAAAGACTTTGGGTGATGCTTGGACTTCTAGTGGCCATGCCTCCTCTCTACTACGCCTCCATCGGTTTGTGGAGAGAAAATCCCCTTCTCTTTATTTTGGGAATCATCTTCGGAATCGTCCATCTCCTCCATGTGCACGGAAATCTCAAAGACTTTTAAAGGCATCTGCGAGATGTCTTTTTTATATTAATTTTTCGAAATGTTGACTTAAATTTAACGGTGGCGAAGATGTTTCAAGTTTAATACAGCTTTATTTTGTGATACAATAAATCAGTTCAGAGGTGATGAAATGGATTATAAAGAATATCAAGAGTACAGAGAGTATTTTGTTAAACTGATAGATACCAAGCAACTGAAAGAGTTAAAGGATGCCCTGGAAGAAATCAACGTAGTCGACTTGGCGGAAATCATAGAAGATATGGATGACAAGCACATGCTCATAGTCTTCAGACTGATACCTAAATTAGTCGGTGCGGAAGTATTTTCTTACATGGAAACTTTCAACCAGTTGCGCATTATAAATTCAATTACCGATACGGAGTTGCACATCATCATTGATGAGCTGGATTTTGACGACAGAATCGACATAATCGAAGAAATGCCCGCCAATGTAGTGACCAAGGTCTTAGCTAAATCCACTCCCGAAGAGCGCAAGATGATCAATGAATTTCTGCGCTATCCGGAAGATTCAGCCGGCTCCATAATGACCATTGAATACGTTCATTTAAAACCCGATATGACAGTGAAGGCTGCCATGGAGTACATCAAAAAAACAGGCATGGACAAGGAAACCATCTATACCTGCTATGTGGAAAATGAATACAAGATGCTCTTGGGATTCGTGTCCCTGAGGACAATAGTTATTTCAGACGAAAACTTGCTAATTAAGGACATAATGGAAGAGGACGTAATATTTGTCACGACCACAGACGACAGAGAATTAGTAGCGGACCAATTTATTAAGTACGGTTACATAGCTCTTCCCGTCGTGGATTCGGAACACAGGCTTTGCGGTATTATTACCTTTGACGACATCATGGACGTAGTGGAAGAAGAGGCCACAGAAGACTTTCACAAAATGGCTGCTGTCAATCCTTCCTATGATGAGTACCTGGATCAAACTCCCTGGCAACTTGCCAAGAACAGAATTCCCTGGCTCCTCATCCTCATGATCTCAGCCACTTTGACCTCGGGAATTATCGACAACTTCAGTTACATCATCAGTCAGTACATCATCTTGACCATGTTTATTCCCATGATAACTGACACCGGCGGTAATACGGGATCTCAATCTTCCACGATCGTTATCCGTGCCATGGCCACAGGAGAAATAACCTTGGCCGACGCCCTTAAAGTCATGCTCAAGGAAATGGAAGTTGGACTTATTGCGGGAGCGGTACTGGCCACTGTAAACTTTTTGAGAATGATACTTTTCACCGATGCGGGACTTGTGGTTTCCGGTTTGGTGTCCTTTACAGTTTTGATCACCGTCATCCTATCCAAGCTTTTGGGTGCCACTTTGCCCATGCTTGCAAAGAGAGCACACATCGACCCTGCCATCATGGCATCGGCTTTGATAACGACAATTATAGATTCACTGGTACTTATAATTTACTTCCTGCTGGCAGGTTGGTTGCTGCCCCTTACAGGAATTTAAAATAGGAAGGAACAACTATGAACTTAGAAGAATTGAGAAGGGATATAATTTTAAAACAGAAAAAAGGCCTTCCCTTTATTCTCGCCTCCATTGTGATATGGATGTTGATCACAGCAGTTGCGGCCTTGAACATCAGTATAGAACTGAAAAATATATTGGTCTTTTGTTCTTCCGCACCAATGCTTCCCTTGGCGTGGATCATAGGAAAGAAAATCGACGTAGATATATTTTCAAAGGAAAATGAATTGGGATACTTGGGACTTTTATTTACGCTGAATCAGCTTTTATATCTTTTGATCGTCATGTGGGTTTTTAATGCTGTCCCTCATAAGATGATCATGGTCTACGCCATGGTTTTCGGCGCTCACCTATTGCCCTATTCATGGCTGTATAAATCAAAATCCTACAAGGTATTTGCCATAGTCATTCC
>JAUNLL010000056.1 GCA_030532275.1 Peptoniphilus sp.
GCAGAACATTGGTTTGGAACTGATTCCCTGGGCAGAGATCTCTTTACAAGAGTTACCTACGGTGCAAGATACTCACTTTTAATAGGTTTCTTGGCGGCACTTATCAATATTACCTTGGGAGTTCTATACGGCGGGATAGCCGGAATGAACAGGGGTAAAATAGATACCCTTATGATGCGTATCGCTGAAATCATCTATGCGATTCCCTACTTGCTCATAGTAATTCTGCTGTCCGTAGTTTTATCTGAAAAGGGATCCGGTACATCCTTGGGTGTAATAATACTGGCGCTGACCATCTCAGGTTGGATACCCACGGCAATACTTGTAAGAGGACAGGTTTTATCCCTACAAAATTCAGAATATGTAATGGCTGCAAGGTCCATGGGATCAAGCGGCAGTTGGATTTTATTCAAACACATAATTCCCAACACACTGGGACCCATCCTTGTAAACTTGACCTTGATCATTCCAAGGGCCATATTCTCCGAAGCGACACTTTCCTTCGTATCCTTGGGATTGCAAGATCCCCTGCCATCCTTGGGTAACTTGTCAAGCAGCGGTATAGAAGTACTGGCAATAGGAATGGGATATCAAATATTGATGCCGGCTCTTATGATATCGTTGATAATGTTCGGTTTCAACGTACTTGGAGACGGACTTAGAGATGCCCTTGACCCAAGGCTTAGAAAGTGAGGCGAATGATGGATAACATTTTAGAGGTAAGAGATTTAAAAATTTCTTTTAAAACATTTTTTGGTGAAGTTGAAGCAGTAAGAGGAGTATCCTTCGACGTACCACGTTCACAAACTGTGGCAATCGTGGGCGAATCAGGCTGCGGAAAAAGTGTAACCGCCAACTCCATAATGAAACTCCTTCCCGATCCTCCTGCTTTTTATAAGGGCGGTTCAATACTCTTTGAAGGAGAAGACATTGTAAAAAAGACAGATAAGGAAATGAGGGATATCAGAGGTAAAAGTATCTCCATGGTATTTCAAGACCCCATGACATCTCTTAATCCCACGATGAAAGTCGGGGACCAAATCATAGAAGGCTTGATGAAACACGAATCCATATCCAAGGAAGAGGCTAAGAAAAAAGCCATAGAAATCCTCAAGATGGTAAGTGTACCCAAGGCTGAAACGAGAATAAACCAATATCCTCACGAATTTTCAGGCGGTATGCGTCAGCGTGTAATGATAGCCATAGCCATGATAATGAACCCGAAACTGATGATCGCAGACGAACCTACAACAGCTCTTGACGTTACAGTTCAAGCTCAAATCCTCGACCTTATGAAAAAACTTCAGAGGGAATTTGGAATGAGCATAATACTGATCACTCACGACTTGGGAGTAGTTGCCGACATGAGCAACAAAGTTGAGGTAATGTATGCGGGACAAATCTTGGAAGAAGGCTCGGTGGACGATATATTCTACAACACCAAGCACCCCTACACCATAAGACTGTTGGCATCACTTCCAAGACTGGACATGGATAGAAATGACAAGCTCCAAGCAATACATGGAACACCTCCTGATCTATATATTCCTCCAAAGGGATGTCCCTTCTACGACAGATGTGATAAAGCCATGGTGGTATGCAAGGATAACATGCCTCCTGTAACAGAACATGGAGAAGGACACTATTGCAAATGCTGGTTGTATCATGACATGTATCCGAAGGAGGGATGAATATGCAAGAACCTTTAATAAGCGCAAGAAACATCAAAAAATATTTTAAAGTAAAGGAAGGAACGGTTAAGGCAGTAGACGGAATCAATTTCGATATATACCCGGGCGAAACCTTCGGGCTTGTAGGTGAATCGGGCTGTGGAAAATCCACCACGGGCAGAACCATAACCAGACTTCTTGAACCCACTGAAGGGGAGATGTTTTTTGAAGGCGAAGATATATTTAAACTTCCCAAATCTGAATTGAGAAAGAGAAGAAGGGATTTTCAATTTATATTTCAAGATCCCTACGCATCCTTGGATCCGCGTATGACCATTGAGGAAATAGTGTCGGAACCCTTGGAAATATATAAAGTATACAACAATGCAAAGGACAGAAGGCAAAGAGTTCTGGAACTTTTAAACCTGGTGGGACTATCTGAAGAACACGCTTCGAGATTTCCTCACGAATTTTCAGGTGGACAAAGACAACGTGTGGGCGTTGCAAGAGCCTTGGCACTAAGACCCAAGTTCATAGTCTGCGACGAACCCATATCCGCTCTTGACGTGTCCATTCAAGCACAAGTAATAAATATTTTGATAGAACTGCAAAAGAAAATGGATTTGACCTATTTATTTATTGCGCACGATTTATCCATGGTAAAATACATTTCCGACAGAGTGGGCGTAATGTACTTGGGAAATATGATGGAAGTTGCAACATCGGATGAGCTGTATTCAAATCCGCTCCATCCCTACACCATAGCACTGCTATCGGCAATACCCATCGCCGATCCCAAGATTCAAAGGGAAAAGAACAGAATAATCCTTCAAGGAGAAGTTCCCAGTCCCATTGATCCTCCAAACCAATGCCCCTTTGTGGACAGATGTTCAAGAGCGCAAGATATTTGTAGAAAATCAAAACCTGAATTTAGAGAAGTGCGTGACAACCACTTTGTAGCCTGTCATTTAGTTGAACAAAAACTAAGTCATTAAGACTTAGTTTTTTTGTGCTTAAATATCAATTAAAATTTATATTTTGGCTCTAAATTATCTTTAATAGGGTATTTATTATAAATAGAGGAATAAACTTGGCATTTCACTATAAAAATAAAAATATATTAAAATTATAAATTATATGGATAAATTTATATAAAAGAGGTATAATAAATGTATAAAACAACATTGATTTAGTATACATTGAAAACTTGCATATATAATATACACTTTTATTTTTAAATGCAATTAGTGAACACAATGTTTAATTATCGAGGAGGTAAGATATGTTATTCAAAACTAACAAAGAGCACGAAGAGCTTCGTAAAGCCATCAGGGAATTTGCCGAAGCTGAAATCAAGCCAGTAGCCTTTCAAATGGACCAAGAAAACAAATTTCCCGACGAAATTGTAAAAAAAATCGGCGAAAACGGATGGATGGGTATTCCCTATTCCACTAAGTACGGCGGAGCAGGAAAGGATGTAATTTCCTATGCCATTGCGGTGGAAGAATTGTCAAGAGTAGATGGTGGAGTGGGAGTTATACTTTCAGCTCATACATCCTTGGGCGCTTATCCCATAGAAGCCTTCGGTACGGAAGCTCAAAAGGAAAAATACTTAAAACCCCTTGCAAGCGGAGAAGCCATAGGAGCCTTTGGACTTACAGAACCCGATGCGGGAAGTGATGCGAGCGGCACACAAACCACAGCGGTTCTTGAAGGAGATTACTACATTTTAAACGGTGGTAAAATATTCATAACAAATGCTCCCAAGGCAAGCACCTATGTAGTATTTGCAGTTACCACTCCCGGCATAGGAACAAAGGGAATTTCTGCTTTAATAGTTGAAAAGGGATATGAAGGATTTACCTTTAGTGACCCCTATGACAAGATGGGTATCAGATCATCCTCAACTGCGGAACTGACTTTCAACAATGTAAAAGTTCCAAAGGAAAACTTGCTTGGACAAGAAGGACAAGGTTTCAGAATTGCAATGCAAACTCTTGATGGCGGCCGTATAGGTATAGCTGCACAAGCCCTGGGTATTGCACAAGGAGCCTATGAAGCGGCGCTTAAATACGCTAAGGAAAGAATTCAATTCGGCAAACCCATAGCTCAACAACAAGTCATATCCTTTAAACTGGCTGATATGGCTACAAAACTCAGAGCTGCAAGATTTTTAATATATTCAGCAGCTGAAATGAAACAAAACCATGAAAACTACGGCATGGAATCTGCCATGGCAAAACAATATGCATCAGATGTCGCTCTTGAAATAGTAAACGATGCTCTCCAAATTCACGGAGGAAACGGATTTATCAAGGGTATAGACGTTGAAAGATTTTATAGAGATGCCAAGATAACTACCATATACGAAGGAACCAACGAAATTCAAAGAGTAGTTATAGCATCACACTTAATAGGAAAAGCTCCCAAGAAAAAGGGCAAGGCACAAGCTGTAAAGAAAGACGGCCCCATCACAGGAGTTAGAAAAAGACACATGATCAAAGCTGACACAGCCAAGGATGCTGTTAAAGAACTTGTGGAACATCTTAAAAAAGACGGTTACGATTTTTCGGTGGGAATTCCCATAGACACTCCCATAGCTGATGCTGAAAGAGTTGTATCAGTAGGAAAGGGTATAGGATCTGAAGAATTCATGAAGGAAGCTGAAAAACTTGCTCATGCAGCAGGAGCAGCCTTGGGAAGTTCAAGACCCGTAGCTGAAAACATGAAACTACTTCCTCTTGAAAGATACGTCGGTATGTCAGGACAAAAATTCAAAGGCAACCTATATATCGCCCTTGGAATATCCGGAGCATCTCAACACTTAAAGGGTATTAAGGACGCATCTACCATAGTTGCAATAAACAGAAACCCGGGAGCTCCCATATTTAAGAATGCAGACTACGGCATAGTTGGAGATATCCATGAAATAATGCCTCTTCTTGCGGAAGCACTTGGAACGGGAGAAAAGAAACCGGCACCTCCCATGAAAAAGGTTAGAAGATCCAAACCGAGAAAATTAGCACCCAATTACGGAGTATATGTATGTCCGGGTTGCGGATATGAATATGACCCCAATTACGGAGATCCTGAGGGAGAAATAGATGCAGGCACAACCTTTGAAAAATTGCCTGATGATTGGGTATGTCCGGAATGTTTGGAAGAAAAACAAAATTTTGTACAAGCAGATTTTCCTGCTGATAGAAAATAAGGAGGCAGATTATGTATACAGTTAGAAAAGTAACTCAAGACCTCTACTGGGTTGGTGCAAATGACCACAGACTTAATCTATTTGAAAATATATTTCCAATTCCAAGAGGAGTATCATACAATTCATACCTGTTATTAGATGAAAAAACAGCGCTATTTGACTGTGTGGACTGGGGTTCAGCTAACCAATTGGTGAGAAATGTAGAAGATGTATTGCAAGGCAGAAAACTGGATTACTTGGTAATTCACCACATGGAACCGGACCACGGCGGTTCAATTGAAGAAATTTGCATGAGATATCCCGAAGTGAAGATCATTTCAAGTGAACAAGGCTTTGAAATAATGCGACAACTTGGATTTACAAAGGTTGATGAACACGAACAAATAATAGTAAAGGAAGGCGACACCTTCAGCTTCGGTAAACACACCAACGCCTTTGTGGAAGCACCCATGGTTCACTGGCCTGAAGTTCTCATGAGCTTTGATGTGACAGACGGAGTATTATTTGCAGCAGATGCCTTCGGAAGCTTCGGCGCATTGGACGGAAAACTTTTCAACGACGAAGTTAATTTCGATAGAGATTGGCTTGACGATGCCAGAAGATATTACACCAACATAGTTGGAAAATACGGCCCCTTCGTGCAAGATGTCCTTAAAAAGGCAGCTACACTTGACATCAAGTATATATGCCCCCTACACGGACCTGTCTGGAGAAATAATTTAGGATACTTCCTAGATAAGTACGATAAATGGTCAAAATATGAACCTGAAGAAACAGGAGTTATGATTGCCTACGCATCCATGTACGGCAATACGGAACATGCAGCTCAAGCCTTGGCATCCAACCTATGCGAAAAGGGTATGTCCAATGTGGTAGTTCACGATGTTTCCAACACGGATATATCTGAACTTATATCCGATTCCTTCAAATATTCACACATAGTGCTTGCCTCTGTGACATACAACTTGGATATCTATCCTGTAATGAAGAACTTCATCATGGATATGGCTGCACTCAACTTGCAAAACAGAACCATAGGAATAATTGAAAACGGTTCATGGGCTTGTACAGTTGGTGACAAAATCGAAGAATTCGTCGATGAACAACTTAAACTCTGCGACGTTCTAAATGACAGAGTAACAGTAAACTCAGCGCTTAACAGTGCGAACAAGAGCGATATGGATTCATTGACCGATGCGATATTGGATTCAATGAAGAAAAACAAAGAATTAAAGGAAAAGGCACAAAGTAGATAAAATAAATTAAAGGAACTCCAAGTCTTAGGACTTGGAGTTTTTGTATGTTATTTAATTTAGTCATTGGCGGGAAAAAATCCACTCGATGTAGTATAATATTATAAATATTCAAGAAAAGTATGTGCATTTGAGGAGGTGCGGATGAATTTGTTTAAGGAAGTTGAAGAAAAATTAAAGGAATTGGATATAAGCTACCAACTTGTGGAACACGAACCGGCTGTGACCATTGAATTAGCAGATAAGTTTATAGAGGGTATTGAGGGCGTGAGAACGAAAACCATGTTCCTCACAAATAGGAAAAAGAGAAATTTCTACTTGATGATACTTGACGATTCCAAGAGATTGGATATGGATAAATTCAAGGATATTGTCGAAGAGAAACAAATTAAACTGGCATCGGAAGACACTTTATATGAGAAGATGATGTTGGTGCCGGGAGTGGTATCTCCCTTCGGTTTGCTCAACAATGTAGACAAAGATGTCAAAGTCTACTTCGACAGAGAAATTGTCCATGAGGAAAGAATGAGTTTCCATCCCAACACAAATGAAAAAACTATTTTTCTAAAAACACCCGACGTGTTTAAGTTCATAGAGAGTATAGGATATACTGTAAATATCATCGATATATGAGAGATTAAAAAACAGCAAATTAAAGGGATTTGCTGTTTTTTGTTGTAAAAATCCGGTCAATGCGAAGAATAAAAATATATCTACAAAATCACCAATCCGCTCAAGGACAGTATTATTATTCCCGCAATTAAATTTCCAAAGGATATGGCGATGACAGATGATATTTTGTCTAGATTTACCAAATTGGCGATGAGAGATGCCGACCAAACTCCCGTGCCGGGCAAGGGAATTGCCACAAATAAAAAAAGTCCGAATTTTTTATATTTAATTAGGTTTTCGTATTTCAAATGAGATTTTTCAACGATTTTAGTGATGGCACTTTTTAAAAATCTCCTGCTCTTTAAAAAAGAGAATATATTTCTTATAAAAAATATTATAAAGGGCATGGGTACCAATGAACCCAAGTACGAATAGATAAATGATTCAGGCACTCCCATGCCGAGGGAAAGTCCCACGGGAAGTGCCAGCTTTAATTCCACAAAGGGCATCATTGCGATTATTAGTACCACCAATTCTCTGCTTAAATACTTGCTTAATTCAGTTGTAATAAAATCCATCAGATCACCCTGGAAATTAATTTTCTTTGATATTAGCCTGCATTATAACAATCTATATACATATTGGGAGCGATGAAGTAGGTGCTTTGGAACCCACCTATTACCGATTGTTTTCCTATCCTGACATATAGACCGCTGAACTCCTCTGCGAAGATGTAGAGACCTATGACAGCACCGTAATCCGCCCTTTGAGCCTTTCCCTCTTCGTCAAATTCCACAAAGGAAAGGGGTTTGGAATTATAGAATTTTTGATAGATGTATTCCTCATCCAAGGCTTCATCCACTATCCTATTCCATTCCTCCTGATCGTATTTTTGTCCGGGCGCCACGCCTGTGGACATATATCCGTCAATGGGTTTGATTATATATTCATCCTTGTTGCCTTTGATCTTGTCTGCAACTTTCGGTTCCAACATAGCTGTGAAGGGTATGTGGTTCTTGATAAATTCCACTTCTTCAGGACTTAAGATCTCAAAGGTCTTTTCGTCGTGGAGGACTTTGAAGGTTTTTTTCTCGTGCATTATGTGAGTTCTGAAGGATCCCAACATCATAAAGGCATTATCTAAGTAGGCTTTTATGAAATCTGTCACTTCATCGTAATGCTTCATAAATTCCAAGGCTACAAATCTTCTATACACCAAGTCGATTTTATAATCCTTGCACATTAAGTTTCCTTTTTCGTAGGTCAAATCCCTTATATCACATATTTCACAGTTGTATCCTGCGGCCTTGTAATAATCTTTAAACATCTTAAAATCTGCCATGGTCGCCAGTTCAAGAAAGTCCACTATGGCGATATTGGGTTTTTTGTTGAGCTTGGCTTCATATATTGCCGTTGATTTTTCAACCCATGGTGTGAAGAGGTCAATTGTCCTTACGTCGTGCTTTTTGTTAAATTCCCTCATGGCCTTGGAGGCAAAGAGATTTTCTCCTATGATCTTGTCCTCGTTCATGGCGGAAGTACCGTCGGTATTAAATTCCAAGAACATGAAATCATCTTCGTTGTCATAGAACATATCGTACCTGCACATGGGCACGGGGATATCGTAACCGGGATCGTGAAGTATTAATTCCTCCAATTTTTCGGGAAATCCGAAGAGTTTTCTGTATTCCTCATCTTCGACGTAGTTTTTTATCACCTTTTTAGTTATGCTCATCAGTGTTTTTGCAATGGAGTAATAGTTGTCCCATTCCTTTTTTGAGTAAAAATATCCTTGGTATAGATTGTTCATTATTTTACCGTCGTTGTCTTTGAAGTCTTTTTTAATTTTTTTCCTTATGGATAAATAATCTGAGTGATATTTTTCGGGATCTTCCTTGACTATTTCATAAAAATCTTCGACGTACTTGTCGTTATACATTTTTCACCTCAACAATGTTTTTCCTAAGTAGTTCTTCCGGTGAGCTGTTTTCCAATTCTTTGAAAAAGGCATCTCGAGGGGTGAGAGATTGATCGATTAAATTCTTTAGGGGTACAAGGTACTGAGCTTCTTCATCATCAAGAGCATTTTTTGCCATTTCAATAAAATCTCTTGCGTGTTCGAGGAAGGTTTTGCCCATGTATAAGGTTTCAAGTCCCTTTTCTTCGCTTTCATCCTTGGCTCTAATGGTACTTTCATAGTCTGCGCTGCCAAAGGTTTCCTTGAGTTTCGCGATGTTTTCTTCACTGTAAAACAATCCCTTTACCAATGCCACTGCTGAAAAGTTGAGATCGTACTTTACGGAGTCGAACATTCTAAACTCCATGTAGCTTTTCAATCTGATGTCGGGGAAAACTATTGAAAGGGCGTGGAATATCAAATCCTCTCCATCTTCTTCAGTAAATACCTCTGATAATTTTTTATTTTCTGCATTTTCCATAATCTTTCCTCTTCCTTTCTGATT
>JAUNLL010000057.1 GCA_030532275.1 Peptoniphilus sp.
CCAATAAAGTATCAAAATACAACTTCAATTTGTATAAGGACATGGGAATTTTAAAATTTTATGGAAATAATAATAATTCCTACTTGAAATATTTTTTAAATAATTATATAAATGATAAATATGATAAAGATTATTTAGATGCAGAAAAGAAAAAGGAAGTTCAAGATATATTGAACTTAAAGTCCGACTTTATAAATGATTTTTCGGCCATAGGATCCATAGCTGATTCTTCTATCAAAAAATTAAAGGAAGAAAAAAATCTTTATTCAGTTAATTTCAACGGGATTTCAGATGAAAATTCTCAAAATATGTTAAAGGGCGATTATATTTTTCTATTGGATACACTATCGCAAAATATAAACAGCATAGAAGGTTTTGAAATATTAGAAAAAGATTTAAAAAGTGAATATGGATATGATTTAAGATTTTTCAAAAAATCAAACAGGTGTTTTATAATTGAAAAGGTTTCCGATGACAACAGAGAGCTGCATTTTTACAACATTTTAGGACAGCCTGTATTTAAAGTGAATTTAGAAAACTTGAGTACGGTAAGTTTTTCTCCTGATATTGTAGATGAACAATATAATAAATCTAAAGAATTATATGACATGCTTTAGATTTGCATGCGTAGCTTAAAGGAGAAAGCAATGGCTTCCGAAGCCAGAGACTGAGGGTTCGAATCCCTCCGCGTGCTCCAATATATTGAAATGATAACTTCACTCCTCCAAGATGCTACGCATTGAGTGGAACTTTATTATTTCACAAAAAAAGTTACTATATTATAGTAACTTTTTTTATACATTAAATTTGAAGTTTACGACGTCCCCGTCCTTTATGACGTATTCCTTTCCTTCGGATCTTATCAGACCCTTTTCCCTGGCATTTGCCACAGAACCGCACTCTATCAAGTCATCGTAGGAAATTGTATCAGCTTTAATAAATCCTCTCTCAATATCGGAATGAATTTTGCCTGCGGCTTGAGGAGCTTTGGTGCCCTTGGTGATGGTCCAAGCTCTTGACTCCATTTCTCCCGTAGTGAGGAAACTTATAAGTCCCAGGAGTTTATAGCTGGACTGTATCAATTTGTCCAGACCTGCATTTTCAAGACCCAATTCTTCCAAGAACAATTCCATCTCGTCTTCGGGAAGGGATTGTATTTGAGATTCAATTTCCGCACTTATGACTACCATTTCATCGCCTTGAGATTTTGAAAATTCTTCAACTTTTTTGACGTAATCATTGTCGCTGTAATCGGAAACTTCATCTTCTGAAATATTTGCAACATAAATCACAGGTTTAGCGCTTAAAAGGGCATAGTTTTTTATGAGTTTTTCCTCTTCGTCATTTAAAAGCACATTTCTTGCGGGTTCATTGTTTTCCAAGGTTGCAAGTATTTTTTGCAACAGTTCAAGTTCAGGTTTTAATTTTTTATCAGCCTTAGCTTGTTTTTCCATTTTAGAAATTCTTTTTTCAACTTGTTCCATATCGGAAAAGACAAGTTCCAAATTTATATTTTCAATATCTCTTATGGGATCGACGCTGCCGTCGACGTGAATGATATTTTCATCATCAAAACACCTGACAACATGAACGATGGCATCAACTTCTCTTATATTGGACAAGAATTGATTTCCAAGTCCTTCACCCTTGCTTGCACCCTTTACAAGTCCTGCTATATCATAGAATTCAATAGTTGCATTGACTATTCTTGCGCTGTTGCTCAACAGGCTGAGTTCATCCAGCCTTTTGTCGGGGACCTTTACCATTCCGACATTGGGATCTATGGTGGCAAAGGGATAGTTTGCCGCTTCGGCTCCTGCCTTTGTAAGCGCATTAAAAAGTGTGGATTTGCCTACATTGGGAAGACCGATTATTCCAAGTTTCATTTTTATCGCCTCTTTTCACATACAATTAATAATTATACCATATATACACACTGTTAAACTCAAACCATTTTTTTAACATCAACTATTTTATCAAATTCTTCAGAATCTACAAGTTGCAATCTAAGGGCAGCTTCTTTCAGAGATATGTTTTCTTCGTATGCTAATTTTGAAATTTTAGCGGCATTTTCATAACCTATGACCGGACTTAAAGCTGTAACGAGCATCAGAGAATTTTGCAGATGTTTTTCAATTACTTCCTTATCTGGTTCCATACCTATAAGACAATTATTGCCAAAAGATTTAATTGAATCGGCAAGCAGTTCTACGGAGTGTAAAAAATTATTTATAATAACAGGCATAAAGACATTTAACTCAAAATTTCCATTGGCGGCTGCGATGGATATGACGGTGTCATTTCCCATGACTTGAACACAAGCCATAGTCATGGCTTCCGCCTGTGTGGGATTTACCTTTCCGGGCATTATAGATGATCCCGGTTCATTGGAGGGAAGTTTAATTTCTCCCAATCCGCATCTTGGGCCGCTGCATAGCAATTTAATATCCGTAGCCATCTTAAATAAGTTACAAGCCAAGGCCTTTAAAGCGCCATGGGCATAGGATAACTGATCCTTGGAGGTCAAGGAGTGAAATTTATTTTTGGAGGAATAAAAATTGAATCCAGTTTTTTCCCTTAGAATTTCGCAAACTTCATCTCCAAATCCGGGTTTTGCATTGATTCCCGTACCCACGGCTGTTCCTCCTATGGCAAGTGACAGCAGACCCTTCATGGATTCTTCAATCATATTTAAGTTAATACTTATCATTTCTCTATAACCGCTTAATTCTTGAGAAAATTTAAGAGGAGTTGCATCCTGCAGATGAGTTCTTCCTATTTTAATCACGTCATCATATTTTTCTTCCAAGTTTTCGAAGATTTTGATCATGTTCTTCATGGAGGGAATTAATTCATCAGATATCTTCATCACTGCCGCAATGTGCATCGCACTGGGAAATACATCATTTGAACTCTGGGACTTATTTACATCGTCGTTGGGATGTAGGATATTTTTTGACAGAATTTCATTGGCCCTGTTTGCTATGACCTCGTTGACATTCATATTGCTTTGAGTTCCCGAACCTGTTTGAAAGACTTTCAGTGGAAAGTTGGAGCTCAATTTATCGTCTATTATTTCTGTTGTGGATTGTAGAATTGCATCCTTTTTTTCTTCGCTTAAATCTCCGTTGTGAAAATTGACCACAGCACAGGCTCCCTTTATCAAAGCAATGGCCTTTATCACTTCAAGAGGCATGTTATCTCTTCCAATTTGAAAGTTGTTTAAAGATCTCTGAGTCTGCGCTCCCCAATATACATCTTTAGGGACCTCGACAAAACCCATAGAATCTTTTTCAATTTTATATTCCATAACTTATCCTTTCTAAAGATATTTAAATCCTTATAAAAATTATAATATATTTAGAGAATTCTATCATATAGTAAAATTAAAAAAAATATGATAAACTATAGATTATGCTAATGTGATGTTTTGATGATTTTTATATAATTTTTAATAAAGAGGTGGAACTAATGAGCGCAATAGTCATAAATAATTTGACTAAAAGAATTGGCAGGAATAAAATTTTCTCTAATTTAAATCTTGAAGTAATGGAAGGAGAAATTTTTGCCCTACTAGGATTGGAAAAATCCGGAAAGACTACACTTGCAAAAATTCTTTTCAATTATTATACTCCTCCAAGAGGAAAGGCGTACATATACGACATGGATTGCTCAAAAGAGTCAAAGACCATCAAGGAGTCAGTATCCTATGTACCTCAAAGCTTATTATATCAAGATAATTTAAAGGCAGGTACTATTTTTAGAAATACTCTTTCTTTTCACAATTTAAAAAATACTGATGAAATCTCAAATTTAACCAGCTATTTCAATTTTAACCCCAGAGTTAAATTTGGAGATATGACTGACAGTGAAAAGAGGATAATGTCAATAATAAATGCACTTATAATCAGACCTAGACTTATTGTACTTGATGAGGCTACAAAGGAATTAGATCTGGAACAAATCGAAAAACTTTTTAAGTACTTAAAAGAGTTGAGAAAAAATGAAGGTTTGTCAGTTTTATTCCTCACCGACTCTCTTGTTGAAGCTCAAAGATACTGTGACAGAGCGGCATATTTGTATGAGGGAGAAATAAAAGAGGTTGAATACTTAAAGGATAAGGTCTCAAATGACAAGATCATAAAAATCTATGGTCCCTTCCACAATTTAAACGCCTTTATGGATATCGGCGCTAGGTTGATAAAGAACGACCCCTTTGAAAAGATTTTTTATTATGACAAGGACATGGTAATACTGTCAAGGGTGATAGCAAATGCGGAATTGACAAGCTATTCCATTGAAGACTCCTCATTGTCAGATAGAATCACAGCTTATTTTACCAACGATGTGGATTATGCAGCATATTCTGAAAATGTGGAAAGTGCTGAAAATCAAGAAACTCTCTTTGGTGATTCAAATGAAGATTTATCGGAAAGTACAAAGGACAACACCGTTGTATTTCAAGAGGAAAGTGTGGAGGACATTCAGGAACTTCCTTCAGATGAGCTCAAGGACACAAGTACTCAAACTCAACTGACAAATCCGAAAACTTTAGAGGATGTAGAAGAAGATTTGACCGTAGGGTCTTATATAGACAATGTACAAAAAGACAAGGGGGAAGATTGATCATGGTATTCACTAGAGAATTTAACCACAATTTTGGTAAAATGATAGCTTGGTTTCTTGTGCTTGTGATATTGACAGGACTTCTGATGGCATTGTATCCTATGATGCTTGATGAAAATATGAAATCGCTATTTGATAGTTTTGTAGGACAATTAAGCCCGAGTCTGCAAAAGGTTTTAGGTTTTGACAGAAAAGTTGATTATGCAAATATAAGCGAATACACAGCTTTTATTCATCAATACATAGTTGTGCTAACTTGTATATTTGCGATGCAATTGGGTGCAAACTCTCTATCAAGGGATTTAGATGACGGTTCAATCCAATACATTTACTCAAATCCCATTGAAAGGTCTGAAATCATCACTCAAAAATTCCTTGCAAATATTATCACCTATGTAATACTTCTGTTACTGATGGCAGTTGTGACATTTTTTATAATCCTACTTCCGCCACTTGCTGAGGGATTGGTAAACAACGTGTTAATTGTGGATTTAGGTAAAATATTTTTGGGATTGCTGCTTTCAGGTTTAGTCTTCATGTCAGTGGGTATGTTTTTCAGCTCTCTTTCAAAATCGACGAATTTCACCGACGGAACGAGCGTTTTATTTGTCATATTCATAGTTGTATTTATAATATTTGGCAAAATATACGGTGGAACGATTTTGGACATCGCAGATACATTGCCCTTGGAAGTATTTAATCCCATTGAGTTCCTGGCGGGCAATATAGATATAGTAAAAATAGGAATCAATTTCTTAGCTTTTATTATTTTTATACTTTTGACATACTTGATTTACAATTCCAAAGATTTAGATTATTAAACCTGTCTATGGACAGGTTTTTTATATAAAAACATCTTGCCTGAAATACTGCAGTATGTTATACTGATTTTCGGTAATAAATATAAAACTACACACATCCTTTGATGTGGCGGGAGTTGCAAATTGTCCCCGCAGCAGATGAAAAGGATGGTGGAAAAAAACGGAGGTGAAAGTTTTGTCAGTTATATCAATGAAGTCTCTATTGGAGGCAGGTGTTCACTTTGGACATCAAACAAGAAGATGGAACCCTAAAATGGCAAGATATATATTCACTCAAAGAAATGGAATATATATCATCGATCTTCAAAAAACTGTCAAAAAAATTAATGAAGCTTACGAATTCGTAAGAGAAGTTGCTGCAGAGAATGGTGTAATTCTTTTTGTAGGTACAAAAAAACAAGCACAAGATGCTATTGAAAAGGAAGCTAAAAGATGTGAAATGCCCTTTATCAACCAAAGATGGTTGGGCGGTCTTTTAACTAACTTCAATACTATCAAGGGAAGAATTGACAGATTGCATGAAATAGGTCAAATGGAAGAAGACGGTATCCTTGATAGATTGCCTAAAAAGGAAGTTATCAAGATTAAGCATGAAGAGGAAAAACTTGAAAAATTCCTTGGCGGTATCAAAAATATGAAGGGAATGCCGGATGCTATTTTCGTTGTAGATCCCAAGAAAGAAAAGATTGCTGTAAAAGAAGCACAGATTTTGGGAATACCTGTAATCGGAATTATCGATACAAATTGTGATCCCGACGAAATTGATTATCCAATACCCGGAAATGATGATGCAATCAGAGCTGTAAAATTAATAACAGAAACAATTGCAAATGCAGTATTGGAAGGAAAGCAAGGTACTCAAACTGAAGATTATGAAGAAGACGAAAAACATGAAGATGTTGAAGTAACAGAAGAAATGTCTGAAGAATCTTTAGAAGATGTTGAAGAAGATGAAAAAGATCTTCAAGAAGACGCACCGGCTATAGATAAAGAAGAAGAGTAAGATTTTATGAGAGTTCTAAAGCTATGCCTTTAAAACTCTCTTTTTTAAGGAGGAAATTAAAATGGAAATAACAGCTGCAATGATCAAAGAACTGAGAGAAAAAACATCTGCCGGAATGATGGATTGTAAAAAAGCCCTAATTGAAAGCAACGGCGACATAGATAAGGCAGTGGATATTTTAAGAGAAAAAGGACTTGCATCAATTGCTAAAAAATCTTCAAGAATAGCTTCTGAAGGCGTAGTTGAAGCATATATTCACGGTGGAAGAATCGGAGTATTAGTTGAAGTTAACACTGAAACAGACTTCGTTGCAAAAAATGAAGAATTTAAAGTATTCGTAAAAGATGTAGCAATGCAAATAGCTGCTCTTTCTCCAAAATATGTAACTCGTGAAGAAGTTCCTGAAGAAGAAAAAGAACACGAAAAGGAAATATTGAGAGAACAAGCTCTAAATGAAGGAAAACCGGAAAAGATCGTTGAAAAAATGATCGAAGGAAGAATGGAAAAATTCTATGAAGAAATAGTTCTATTGGATCAAAAATTCATTAAAGATTCTGATTTGAAGGTTCAAGATGTGCTAAATAACATAGCTTCTAAAATTGGAGAAAATATCAAAATCAGAAGATTTACAAGATATGAAGTAGGAGAAGGTTTAGAAAAGAGAGAGGAAAATTTCGCAGAAGAAGTAGCTAAACAAATGGAACAAAAATAAAAGGTGATAATATGAATCCAAAATACGATAGGATCGTATTAAAGCTGAGCGGTGAAGCTATGGCCGGCAACAAAGAGTCGGGAATAGATATGGATCGAGTAAAATCAATTGCAGAGGACATTAAAAAGATCAACGAAATGGGCGTGGAAACCAGCATTGTAGTTGGAGGAGGAAACTTCTGGAGAGGAAGAGATTCCGTGAATATGGACAGAGCCACATCGGATTACATGGGAATGCTTGGCACAGTCATGAACGCTCTTGCCCTTCAAGATTCTTTAGAAAATATAGATGTAGTAACCCGTGTGCAGACTGCCATTGAAATGAAAGAAGTAGCTGAACCGTATATCCGCAGAAGAGCTATAAGACATCTTGAGAAACACAGAGTAGTGATATTTTCCGGCGGAATAGGTAATCCCTATTTTTCCACAGACACCACTGCTGCACTAAGAGCTGCAGAGATTTCTGCAGATGTGATTTTAGTTGCAAAAAAAGGCGTGGACGGAATATATGACTCCGACCCCAAATACAACAGTAATGCAAAAAAATACAACGAACTTTCTTATCTTGAAATTATAAATCAAGAATTGAAGATTATGGATGCGACCGCTATATCCCTTTGCATGGACAACCAAATACCCATTGTAGTATTTGGAATAGATGAACCGGGTGCGATGCTTGATGTTGTACACGGCAAAGATATAGGTACAAAGGTAAAATAAGGAGGATATTTATGATATCTGATATAAAAAAAGATGCTGAAAACAGAATGAGTAAAACTATCTCAGTTTACAAAGAAGATCTTCAAAGTATTAGAGCGGGAAGAGCCAATCCATCGCTACTGGACAGAATAAAGGTGGATTACTACGGACAACAAACACCGATAAATCAAACTGCATCAGTCAGTGCTCCGGAACCAAGACTTATAGAAATTAAACCCTGGGACACAAGTCTTTTAACTGAAATTGAAAAGGCGATTCAAAAATCAGATTTAGGAATCAATCCATCAAATGATGGAAAAATAATCAGACTTGTAATACCGCAACTCACAGAAGAAAGACGTACCGAACTTACTAAAGTCGTGAGAAAAAATGGCGAAAATGCTAAAGTTG
This sequence comes from Peptoniphilus sp., assembly GCA_030532275.1. Lineage (GTDB taxonomy): Bacteria > Bacillota > Clostridia > Tissierellales > Peptoniphilaceae > Peptoniphilus_E. Next base: position 8,272 of record JAUNLL010000057.1, read on the forward strand.
CCCTTAGAAATATCAGAAGAGAAGCCATTGACGAAATTAAGAAGCTAGAAAAGGCAAAGGAAATATCCGAAGATGACAGAAAAAATGCAGAAAATGATATTCAAAAAATAACTGATAAACACATAGACTTAGTAGATGAAGTAACTAAAAATAAAGAAGAAGAATTAATGGAAATTTAAATTGAGGCCTCAGGCCTCTTTTTAATATCATTGGGAGATTTATGAATTTATTAGACAATATAGATAAGAACAATATTCCTAAACATATAGGAATAATCATGGACGGTAACGGAAGGTGGGCACAAAAAAGAGGTCTTCATAGAACCTTTGGTCATAGAGAAGGCACAAAAAGGGTAATAGACATAGTGGAAGCATCCTATAAATTGGGGATAAAATCACTATCTTTATATGCCTTTTCCACTGAAAACTGGAAAAGACCTCAAGAAGAAATATCCAAGATAATGGAGTTGCTCGTCTACTACATCAGAACCCAACTGTCCAAAATTCAAAAGAACAATGTGAAAATCAACGTCTTAGGCGACATCACACCTTTTCCGGACTTTGTAAAAAAAGAAATTTCTGTTGCATTGTCAACTACTCGTGACAATGATAAAATGATACTTAATATTGGTTTAAATTATGGTG
>JAUNLL010000058.1 GCA_030532275.1 Peptoniphilus sp.
TTTACCGCCTGCAAGATAGTACAATTGATAAGCATACACAGATGCTGTTTCGGGATCAAGAACTCTCTTCCAAGAAAATTCAAAATCATTTGCAGTTACGGGATCTCCGTTTGACCATTTCATACCATCTCTTATTGTGAAGGTGTAGTTCAATCCATCTTCAGATACTTCAGGCAGCTCTGCCATACCCGGAACTATCGCTCCGCTTTCGTCATAAGCTAATAAGCCTGTAAATAAGTGATTTAAAATCCAAGATTCATGAGTACCTTGAGCCAATGCAGGGTCCAATGTACCTGGTTCAGATCTGTTCGCAGTATATAGGATATCTCCTTCTGCTCCCGCTGTACCTGTTACTTCTGTCGTTTCTTTAGATCCGTCGCTCTCAGCGGCAGAATTACCATTTTTGCCTCCGCATGCAGTTAGCACCAATGCTAACAATACTAACAATACTGTAAGGCTTTTAAATTTTTTAATCATAGTATTCCTCCTGATATTACGATTTTTATAAATTTTATCATATTCTTCAATATCTTGCAATAATTTATCATAGTCCATTCTTAATAAAAATGTAACAATCAACCTTTAAATTTATATAAAAGCCCTATCGAAATCCTTTTCTCAGGTTGAAAAGCGTGCGTTATTTCCTGATATTTCAATATATCTAGTGTTGTTTTTATTTATTGTGTCATACTTAATTGATTTTATCTTTATTAGTTGTGATTTTATTCATTGTAAATTTATTTTAAAAAGTGAATATTTTATTCCAAATTTGTAAAAATTTGCATCTTATTCCGTCATTTTTTTAAAAAATTATCACTGTGTATCGAAAAATTTTTATCCTAATTCAATCCTTTAAAAATCGCCTGCATAGTTCGTACTTTATTTATATCTTTTATGCAAATTAATATACAAATTTTTAATTTTAAATTTCGTACTTTTATATTTATATGTTCAAAAAATCCCGTAGTTAAACTACGGGACTTTTAATGCTCGATTATGATTTTCTTCCGCAACAATTTTTATATTTTTTTCCACTACCGCATGGGCAGGGGTCGTTTCTTCCGATTTTCTTAGTCTTTCTCACAAAGGGTTTCTTCTTTCCGTCGTCAGGATTTACCGTTTCGATTTCCTTGGAAACTCTCACTCTCTTCATCTTTTCGGGATTTACTACATGGAATAACATCTTGACGGTGTCTTCTTTGATGTATTCATTCATTTCTTCAAACATGTCAAATCCCTCTTGACCGTAGGCTCGCACGGGGTCTGTTTGGCCCACTGCTCTAAGTCCTATTCCCTTTCTAAGTTGATCCATGGCGTCGATGTGATCCATCCACTTTTGATCCACCACTTGAAGAAGAACTATTCGTTCCACTTCTCTGAATTTTTCGCTTCCGAACTCTTCTTCTTTCATGGCATATCTTTCAAGGGCTTTTTCCTTTATTGCCGCCTCTATCTCTTCCACAGTGCTAAGAGATTCATCTATAAAGGCAGGGTCTATGTCGAAGATGTTTTGAACGGCGGTTCTCAGTCCTTCATAGTCCATGAACTTCTTGCCTTCTTGGTCGATTTTGTTGTAGAATTCAACATTTTTACTGATTACATCTTCGCCCATGGCAAGTATGTCTTCCTTGAGGTCCTCTCCTTCAAGAACTCTTCTTCTCTCTCTGTATATGACTTCTCTTTGTTTGTTCATTACGTCGTCGTATTGCAATACGTGCTTACGGATGGAGAAGTTGTTGCCTTCAACCTTTCTTTGTGCAGATTCAATTAATTTGGTAAGTATGCCCGCTTCTATGGGTTCGTCATCGGGAGTGTCTATTCTCTCCATGGTTTCCTTAAATCTATCACCTGCAAAGAGTCTGATCAAGTCGTCATCTCCGGAAATATAAAATCTGGTTGAACCGGGGTCTCCCTGTCTACCGGAACGACCTCTCAATTGGTTGTCAATTCTCCTGGATTCGTGTCTTTCCGTCCCTATTATGTGAAGTCCTCCTGCTTCAATGACCGCCTTGGACTCACTGTCGGTTTCCAATTTAAATTTATTTACCAGTTCCTGATATCTATTTCTGGCTTCTATAACTTCGGGATCGTCGGTTTCATTAAAGGAATCCACTTGGTTTAAAATTTCTTCGCTAAGTCCCGATTTCTTTAATTCGGCAGTTGCCATGTAGCCGGGATTTCCTCCCAATACGATGTCAGTACCACGACCCGCCATATTTGTGGCTATGGTCACGGCTCCCAATCTGCCGGCTTGAGCCACTATTTCAGATTCCTGAGCGTGTTTTTTGGCATTAAGCACGTTGTGTCTGATGCCCGTTCTTTTCAGCAGTTTTGAAAGTTCCTCTGATTTTTCAATGGAAATTGTACCCACGAGGACAGGTTGTCCCTTTTCATGGGATCTTTTAATATCTTCGATGACCGCATTGAACTTCGCAGCTTCATTTTTGTAAATGGAGTCGTTGTTGTCCTCTCTGGCTATGGGTTTGTTGGTGGGAATTTCAACTACGTCTATATTGTATATATCTCTGAATTCCTCTTCTTCGGTCATGGCAGTACCCGTCATACCTGCAAGTTTTTTGTACATTCTGAAATAATTTTGGAATGTGATCGTGGCAAGAGTTTTGGATTCCGCTTTGACTTCCAGACCTTCCTTGGCTTCTATGGCTTGGTGAAGCCCTTCGGAGTATCTTCTTCCATACATAAGTCTGCCTGTAAATTCATCTACGATTATGATTTCACCGTCATTTACAACATAATCTATGTCCTTCTTCATGTTGCCCTTGGCCTTTAAAGCCTGATTTATGTGGTGGGCAAGTTCCATGTTTGAGAGATCTGAAAGATTTTCGATGTTGAAGTACCTTTCAGCCTTTTCAATACCCAAATCCGTCAAAACTGAGGATTTTTGCTTTTCATTGACTATGAAATCCACAGTTTCCTTTTCAAATTCTCTGTTGAATCTTTCAAAATTGGATTCATCTTCCGTCTTTATCCTGAAGCTCAGCGTATCGACGAAATTTTTGGCCCTCACATATAAATCTGTGGATTCATCTCCCTGTCCTGAAATTATCAAGGGAGTTCTCGCCTCATCTATTAAAATGGAGTCGACTTCGTCCACTATACAGTAGTTGAGCGGTCTTTGCACCATTTCCTTCTTATATATGACCATGTTGTCACGCAAGTAATCGAAACCGAATTCGTTGTTGGTACCGTAGGTTATATCGCAGTTATAGGCTTCCTTTCTCTCTTCGGGTTTCATATCGTGAATTATACAACCCACAGTCAGTCCCAAGAACTCATATACCTTTCCCATCCAGTCCTTATCACGCTCTGCCAAGTAGTCGTTGACCGTTACCACATGGACACCTTCGCCGCTGATAGCATTTAAATAGGCAGGTAAAGTTGCCACAAGAGTCTTTCCTTCCCCTGTTTTCATCTCGGCAATTCTGCCTTGGTGCAGTATGGTGCCCCCTATGACTTGAACTTTAAAATGCTTCATTCCAAGCACTCTCCAAGATGCCTCTCTCACTACTGCAAAGGCTTCTACAAGTAAATCGTCCAAGGTTTCTCCTGCTTGATATCTATCTCTAAATTCCTGTGTTTTATTCTTTAATTCTTCATCGCTTAAAGTTTGCATTTTTTCGTCAAGAGCAAGTACTTGCTCAACAAGTGGTGTGATTTTTTTTATTTCTCTATCGCTATAGGATCCGAAAATTTTATCAAATAATCCCATCTTACACATCCTTCCTTATCCTAAATACATATTTTACCATTAATGACTAATACATTCAATTTTATTGAAGATAAAATCTTTTACACATAAAAAATCTCGGTTCTTCGCCGAGATTCAATATAAAAATTCATCACCAAGGAATAAAATTCTCAAATCAAAAAATTGGATATACCTATGTACTGCACAACAGCCGCCGCCAAGACAAATATGTGCCAAACAAAGTGATTGTACAGCGGAGTTCTCCTCTTATAAAAATAAGTTCCCACAGTATACAGTATCCCTCCCATGAGTATGAAGGCAACAAAGGCCACACCGGTGTTGAAAATTATGGGCTTGATCAAAAATATGGTCATCCATCCCATGGCTATGTACAAAAACACCGACAGCTTTATGTACTTATCGTACTTATTGTAAGTGAGAATTTTAAAAAGCGTTCCAAAGAGCGCTGCCGCCCAGACAGCAGTTAAAAACAACAGCCTTGTTCTTCCCTCTAGGATGTATAGCACAATGGGTGTGTAGGAGCCTGCGATAAATAAAAATATGCTGGAGTGATCAAAAACCCTCAATACTTTCTTGAATTTGGGAGTTTGTATTCCATGGTACAAGGTGCTGGACAAAAACATCAAGATAAAACACACACCATAGATTATAAAACCGACAAACAAGTAATTTGAAATTCTTCCGCCGAATTTACATATCATCATTATCAGAAAAATCACACCCAAGACCACGCCTATTCCGTGACTTGTGGAGTTGAGAACTTCATATATAATTTTTTTATTTCTTTCAGACATACAATCCCTCCCCTATTTAGTTTCCATAACTATATATTACCACATCTCCTTCCTTCAAAGTAAAAAATATGTAACTTTCTGTAAAATTTCGCACCATGCCCGTTTTCCTTTGACTTTTCCCGTAAATAATGTTATGATTTGTGAGTAAGTTTATTACGGTGGTTACCGAATGGTAGTTTTTATCTGATGCCTATATGATCGATAAAGAGCCTATAAAAATACCTGATGTGGAATTTCTAAAAGGCTAAAAAGACATGAAGAAGCTCAGAGTTTTTACAAGAAAAAATCAATAAACAATAAAAGCATCAACACCATCATAAGATTGCAAATTAGAGGGACTGATAACCGAAAGGCAATCTTTTTTTGGTTATTGGCCCCGGTTAAATTGGGGTGTAATTAATGCTTGAAAAGATCTTTAGCAATCTGAGTATTTCAAAAAACAGTTTCTATCGAATTGTAGTCGGTTGTATGATTATGGCCTTTACAGTGGTAAATGTGCATATGCAGGCCGATATTACCGAAGGAGGAGTTTTAGGACTATCTTTATTTTTATATAAAATCTTTAATCTTGATCCATCATACATAAGTCCCATTTTGGACTTCATGTGTTTTGCGGCAGCCATATCCCTCTTCGGAAAGACCTTCTTAAAGAAGACGGCTCTTGCCTCCCTGTTATTTGGACTTTTCTACAAGATATTTTTATCACTGGGAGCTTTTATTCCAACACTTTACGATTTCCCCGTGATCGCTGCCATTGTGGGCGGAATAGGAATAGGCATAGGCTGTGGACTGGTCGTAACTGAAGGAGGAGCGGCAGGCGGAGATGATGCTCTTGCCCTCATGCTGTCACACAAATTCAAGATAAATATCTCAAAGGCCTACTTATTTTCAGACTTTGTGATTTTAGCTCTGTCTTTGACCTATATACCGATGAGCAGGATATTCTTCTCACTGCTTACAACCTTTGTATCATCCACACTAATCGGTCAATTTGAGATAAATTTAAAGGGCTATTCTCAAAATCAAACAGCTTAAAATTTTACTATCCTCGACGAGGATTGCAATAAAAAAGACGGACAACCGTCTTTTTTATTTTATTTGAATTTATCCTAAAAATATATCTAAGGCCATCATCATTGAAAATCCCAAGCTGAAGGTCAATATCCCTATGCTCGTATGTCCGTCGTGGGATATTTCAGGAATTAATTCTTCCACAACTACATATATCATCGCTCCTGCCGCCACAGCCAAAAGATAGGGCAGAAAGGGAAGTATCCTGTCCGCAAGAAGCACCGTTACTACCGCTCCTATGGGCTCCACCACTCCCGACAGAACCCCGTACCAAAAGGATTTCATCTTGCTCATTCCCTGTGCTTTTATGGGCAGGGATACTATGGCTCCTTCGGGAAGGTTTTGGAGAGCGATGCCTATTGAAAGTGCCAATGCGCTCATTAGTGATATGGATGTTTCTCCCGACAGATATCCCGCATATATTATGCCTATGGCCATGCCCTCGGGAATGTTGTGAAGAGTCACCGCAAGAGTGATCATGGTGGATCTGCTCAAGTCGGTCTCTATGCCCTCCTGTTCCTTACTTTGTTCATGGAAGTGAGGTACCAGGTTGTCAAGGATGAGAAGAAATAAAATCCCGATCCAAAATCCGACGACCACGGGTACAAAGGCAAACTTCCCAAGGGATGCACTTTCTTCAAGTGCCGGAATTATCAAGCTGAAAAAGGACGCTGCCACCATAACTCCGGAAGCAAAACCGTTAAGCACCTTTTCTGCATTGTCACTGAGTTTGTTCTTTAAAAAGAATACCAGGGCAGCTCCAAGAGATGTACCTATAAAGGGAATCATTATCCCTATAACTGCATTTAACAAAATAGCCTCCTCAATTATTTCTATTTTTATTATTGAAAAATAAATTTTTCATATTATTTATTTCCATTTATGTCATTTTATTCTAATTTATGCTGATTTAAAAGTAAATAGACCTTGAGAATTTTCTGCATACAAAAAGATACACCTTGTGTATCTCTTTGATTTTTTGATTATTTAATTATTTTCAGAAGTTTCCTCTTTGTCCTCAGACGATTCTGCGGATTCCATGATGTCCTTCGCTTCTTCCGAAAGGTCTTTTTCCTCTATTTTATCTTCCGGAGCATTGGATCCGTATCTTAATTCTCCGTTGTATATCTTTTCGAATTCCTCTCCGTTTATGGTTTCCCTTTCCAGTAGGGCATCTGAAACTGCTAAGAGTTTATCCATGTTTTCACTGAGTATTTTCTTGGCTTTTTCATAGGCTGTCTTTAACAGTTTGGAAATTTCTTCGTCTATCTCGGCAGCTGTCTGCTCGGAATAGTTCTTTGATCTTCCCAAATCTCTGCCTATGAATACTTCTTCGCTGCCTCCGTAGTTTATGGTTCCGATTTTTTCGCTCATACCGTATTCCGTCACCATGGCTCTTGCTATGGCAGTTGCCCTCTCTATGTCGTTGTGAGCTCCTGTGGATATGTCATCAAGAACTAAGGATTCTGCGATTCTTCCACCCAGCAGGGATACAAGTTCATTTTCCATTTGACCCTTGGTCATGAAATTCACATCATCTTCAGGGATATAGGCAGTAAATCCTCCTGCCATACCTCTGGGAATTATGGTTATCATGTGCACGGGATCCGTTCCGGGAAGGTTTTTAGATACTACTGCATGTCCTGCTTCATGGACAGCTGTGAGTTTTCTTTCCTTCTCCGTCACTACCTTGGATTTTTTGGCAGGGCCTGCTTGCACTTTGATGGATGCTTCTTCTATGTCTTCCATTTCAATTTTGTCGCTGTTTCTTCTTGCGGCAAGAAGAGCTGCTTCATTCATGAGATTTTCCAAATCTGCAGGTGTAAATCCGGGAGTTCTCTTTGCCACTACCTTGAAATCAATGTCCTCTCCCAGTTTTTTATTCCTTGAATGAACTTCTAATATTTCTTCTCTGCCCCTTACATCGGGTTTGCCTACGAATACCGTCCTGTCAAAACGACCGGGCCTTAGCAATGCAGGGTCTAAAATGTCGGCTCTATTTGTAGCCGCCATGACTATTACACCTTCATTATTGCCGAATCCGTCCATTTCAACTAAGAGTTGGTTAAGAGTTTGTTCTCTTTCGTCATGTCCTCCGCCAAGTCCCGCTCCACGCTTTCTGCCCACTGCATCAATTTCATCTATGAATATGATACAGGGCGAATTTTTCTTGGCTGTTTCAAATAAATCTCTGACCCTTGATGCTCCAACTCCTACGAACATCTCAACAAAGTCGGAACCCGACATTATGAAAAAGGGTACCTTCGCTTCTCCTGCAACGGCCTTTGAAAGATAGGTTTTTCCCGTTCCCGGAGGGCCTACCAGCAATACTCCCTTTGGAATTCTGGCTCCCATGTTGACGAATTTCTTTGGGTTTTTTAAAAAATCCACAATTTCCGCCAACTCTTCCTTTTCTTCCATAAGACCTGCCACCTCGTCAAAACTCACCAAGCTTTTTTCATCTTGTTTTACTACTCTTGCCTTGCTCTTGCCAAAGGAACTCATCTTTGAACCTCCGCCTTGGGATTGATTCATGACGTAGTACCAAAATCCGATGAATATCACCAACATGATTATCGTGGGTATCCACTCCATGTAGATGGGTGTTTCTCGATCGGGTAAACTCTTCACAGTTATGTTGTTGTCCTCCATGGCAGGAGAAATGTAATTGTCGTAAATATA
>JAUNLL010000059.1 GCA_030532275.1 Peptoniphilus sp.
TATTCTTCTAAGATTTTTTTAATAATTTTAATTGCGCCTAATCGATTATTGTCAAAGTCACTGACCACATCTGCATGGTTTTTGATTAAAAAATCTGAATTCTTCATTGCAATTCCTATATCTGAATTTCTGATCAGCATTGCATCGTTGGAGTCGTCTCCTATTGAAATTGTTTTATAATTCAACATATTTTTATGTGATTTGTAATCTAAAAGGCCATACCATTTATCGCTCTTCTCGGGAAGAATCTCAAGCATAAAGGTATTTTTAGAATGTATCTTCATCAAATGAAAATTGAACTTATCGAACTTCTTCTTTAATTCAATCTTGTAATGATTTAAAGATTCATAATCTCCTACAAGTACTATGGATAAAATATCGTAATTGACCTCATTAAAATCCTTTACCCTTAGCAAATGCTCTCCGAAGTCATTTAAGTATTTATTGGCTTTAACAGTGGTTTTTTTGTCAATAGCAGCAATGTCAAAGCCTTTTTCATAGGCATTGATGTGGAATAAAGGCTGTATTAAACTGTTCATATCTATGGAACCTACTATTTCCATAGCTTTTTCCTTGTGAATGGGTTTTATGAAAATGACTTCGTCAGTTAAAGAATTTCTGCACATATTTCCGTTATTGCAAATTATGTCGATGTTTCTTTCATCAAAAAATCTCAAGGCAGAGCGGTAACTTCTTCCCGTATTTATGACAAAATCATATCCATTCTCTTCTAAGTATTCAAAAAATTTGAAGTTTCTTTGATCGAAAACCTTGTGATCATTCAATAAGGTTCCATCCAGATCAAAGGATATAAGTATATTTTTCTTTTCCATGTATTTATAATAACACAAAATTCATGCTGTTGTTTCGTGAATTCAAATAAAAAAAGGTCCAGATTAATTTCTGAACCTTCAATTATAATGCTCTTGGTATTATTACGACAATTAGCATGATAATAAAGAATACTATTGTATAACCTAAACTTTGTTTCAGTTCTTTGGAACTTAACTTCAAGGTTTCCTTTGACATGAGTTTTGCTAAACATATGCCTACAAAGGCAATGATTGGAAGTAAGAGCAATACCATGGAAGTAGAAACTCCCAACCCTAAGAATTTATAGAAAGTCAATATTATCAGCATAAACAACGGTATGTATAGTTTGGATAATGATTTTCTATCAAGCCAAATAAGTGCAAAAACCGCCAATACAGATACGATAAAAATTACATATGTAGCATTGTTGATAAGAGAGATTCTGGATACAGCAGCACCATCTTTTAATTCCTGTGCATTTATATAGAAGCCCGATTCACTAAAGGTAGGATTTTCATTTTCTCCCATTTTTTGAGAATTGGTAAACTTATCAACTCTTGCATTTGTTATGAAAGTCGAGAGTTTAGACAAGGTATTATCTCCTCTATAAACTAAATCTCTGGGTTTATAGTATATTGTAAAGGAGTAGGGATCCTCTCTATTCTCCAAGGGCAATCTGATTTGAGAATTTGCTACAAACTCATAATTGTTAGCTTTTTTATAGTATTCTCTAAGAGAGAGTTTTTCATTAAAAAGCTTGCTGTTTATATTGTCATAGCCACCCTTCAACTTAACTATACTGTGACTTGGAATCAATTGATTGTTGAAAAATATCTGTCTTACAGGCGTACCCAATATACGCAAACTGGATTCTTCGCCTTGAAATGAAAATGCGACGTCATATTTTATTATTTCATCTCCTTCGCTTTTATCAATACTTCTCTGTATTGATAAATTGGAAATTTCAGTAGGATCTTTAAACAACAATCCGCCAAATTCAGAGCTTATTCCTTCGGATAAACTCCAAAGTGTTGTTGTACTGACTCTATCTGTTAATGTGGAGATGAATAAAATTAAAATAAAAATACCAAAGATAATTGCATTTTTTAATTTTTTACTCATTGAAAAACCTCCAAATGAAAACATTTTTATAAATATATAATATCACATTGGAGGTTATAAATAAACTCATTTATTTAATTATAAATTGCTATTCTTGTGAAGTGGCAGAGACTTCCGTCCATATTCTGTCATATATGGCAAGTGCTTCTTCTCCTAAATACTTATAGGTTTCAAGTTCCGGTAGTTTTGAATAGTCAGGATAAGCTACCTCGGAATTTTTAAGATCTTCAGGCAACAATTCTCTTACAGCTTCAACGGGAGATGTATATCCCATTAAATATTCGGCATTTTTTAAAGCTATTTCAGGTCTACACATAAAATTAATGAATTTTTCCGCAGCTTCTTTATTCTTAGAATTTTTCGGGATTACAAAGGAATCTATCCATATATTCGCACCTTCTTTAGGTAGAACATATTTTAAATCGGGGTTGTCATTTATCATAAGAGCCGCATCACCAGAGTATTGAACGCCGATTGCCGCATCGCCTTGAACTATGGCATCTTTGCCGTCATCTGTCAAGTATGCCGCTACAAGAGGTTTTTGTCTTATTAATTCCTCTTTTGCTTCCTCCAATTCGGCAGGGTCGGTGGAATTCATTGAATAACCCAGTTTTTTCAAAGTTAAAGCAATGGAATCTCTTTGAGAATTATACATTATTATTTGATCTTTATATTTTGCATCCCAAAGTGTATTCCATGAATCGATTTCTTCATCAACCATGGAAGTGTTGTATATTATTCCCATAGTTCCTGAAAAATAGGGAACTGAATATTCATTTGCAGGATCAAAATCGGGGTTTTTTAAGGAGTCTGAAATTCCCTCAAAATTAGGTATATTGTCGAAGTTGATTTTTGATAAAGCATCTTCTTTTATCAATCTCTCAATCATGTAATCTGAAGGAACTAATACGTCGTAAACATCGTTTCCTTGCGATACTTTGATGTACATATCTTCATTTGATGCAAAGGTGTCATATACGACTTTTATTCCAAATTCTTCTTCAAATTCCTTTAAAACCGAAGAATCAATATACTCTCCCGCATTGTATACATTGATACTTTCCTTTGCTTCAGTAGATCCACAGGCTGTAAATACAAATAAAGATGCAACTAAAGCAACAGCTAAAATAATTTTTTTAATCAATTTTCATACCTCTTTTCTTTATATTTTCCTTAGTATTTATTTTATTTATTACAAGCAGCAATACTAACAACGATATAAACATTATTGTAGACATGGCATTTATTGAAGGATTTATCCCCTTTCTCGCCATGGAATAAATGGTTATTGATAGATTAGATACTCCGTGTCCCGTAGTGAAATAACTTATTACGAAATCATCTACGGACAAAGTAAAGGAGATTAAAGCTCCCGTGATAATCCCCGGCTTTATCTGAGGAATTATTACATTTCTGACTGCATACATGGGCTTTGCACCCAAATCCATTGCAGCCTCAAGTGTGTTTTTGTCCATCTGTGACAATTTGGGAAGCACTGACAGTATCACATAGGGTATGCAAAACACTATGTGCGATAGTGTCACGGTCACAAGTCCGAAACTAAGTCCCAAAGGTCTGAATAAAGCGTAAAGTCCCATAAGCGAAACAGCGGTTATAATATCGGGATTTAAAATTGGAAGATAATTTAAATTTAAGATAAACTTCCTAAAAGAACCGTCTATTTGTGAAATACCTATTGCCGCTATTGTACCTATAATAGTTGCAACCACAGTGGCAATTACAGCTATTAAAAGAGTATTGTACAGAGCCTTTAGTATTGTTGTATCCTCGAAAAGCAACTTATACCATTTCAAGGTAAATCCCATCCATGATCCCTTTAACTTTGAATTATTAAAAGAAAATACCATCAACACAAATATGGGAGCATATAAGAATACAAATATTAAAAATAAATATATTTTTTCAATTGATTTTTTTACCACAGTACTTCACCTCCGCCTTTATTGTTGGATTTCTTGTTGAATTTCTCGGTGACGAAGAGGGATATGAGCATGAAAATTATCAGTATTATGCTTATTGCAGAACCGAATCCCCAATTTCCGGTGAAAGTAAATTGTTGCTCGATTAAGTTCCCTATTAAATAAAATTTATTTCCACCCAATAAATTTGATATTACAAAGGTTGAAATTGCAGGTATGAAAACCATGGTAATTCCTGTAATCACACCTGGTAAGGACAAAGGAAGTATTACCTTGTAAAAGACCATATTGTCGTTTGCTCCCAAATCCTTCGCCGCATCGATTAACTTCTTATCGATTTTCAATAGAACTGAATAGATGGGAAGCACCATAAAGGGCAGGAAATTATAGACCATACCAAGCAATACGGCTTTCATGTTATACATCAAATCGAAGGGTCCTAATCCGAATATTGCAAAGAACTTGTTGAGTAACCCGTTATTTCCCAATAGAGTAAGCCAAGCATAAGTTCTCAATAAAAAGTTCATCCACATGGGTATTACAAAGAGCAATATTAAATTCCCTCTTACCTTCTCGGGAAGTCTTGAGATAATGTACGCTACGGGATAGCCTATTATCAAGCAGATGAGAGTTGAAAGCAAAGCGACTATCACTGATATAGCCAATATCTTTAAATATAAGGGTTCGAAGAACAACTTGTAATTATCCAAGGAAAAAGAATAATTTTCAAATCCCATGCTAACATTTCCATTAAAGGAGTAAGCCAAGATTAATATGAGTGGAAACAAAATGAAAACCACAGCCCACATGAAATACATATAAGAATATTTCTTCATATCATCCCTCGCTTTTCTTCATTACATGAATCAAATCAGGTTCAATAATCATCTCTACTTCTTCTCCGACTTCGCTGGATTGCGTGGATTGTATAAGCATCACATAACCGTCGATGTCGACTTCCATTTCATAATGAACACCTTTGAATATATTTGATATTACAGTTCCTTTCAGTGCTCCATTCTCTTTTACCAATTGAACATCTTCAGGTCTTATTACTATGTCCACATTCTCATTGTTTTCAAAACCTTTATCCACACACTTGAAATCATGTTCTAAAAATCTAACTTTATAATCCTCTACCATTGTTCCATCAATTATATTGCTTTCCCCGATAAAATCTGCGACAAAAGCATTTTCAGGCTCGTTGTAAATATCTATTGGAGTTCCTATTTGTTGGATTTTACCGTAGTTCATTACAACTATGGTGTCAGACATTGTAAGAGCCTCTTCCTGATCGTGTGTTACATAGATAAATGTACTTTTTACTTGGTTTTGTATCTTTTTCAGTTCAATCTGCATTTCCTGTCTTAGTTTCAAATCCAATGCCCCAAGAGGTTCATCAAGCAAAATAACATCGGGTTCATTCACCAAAGCTCTTGCTATGGCAACTCTTTGTTGCTGTCCTCCACTTAGAGATTCTATATCTCTGTTTTCAAAACCTCTTAAATTTACGATTGCTAAAACATTTTTAACCTTTTCTTTAATTACTTTATTATCTAACTTTTTAATCTTTAATCCGAAAGCTATGTTATCCTGCACATTCAAATGAGGAAATAAAGCATACTTTTGAAAGACGGTGTTGATTTCTCTTTCATAGGGTGGAAGATTCGTAATATCCAACCCGTCAAAAATCACTTGTCCGCTATCAGGAGATTCAAATCCTCCTATGATTCTCAAAATCGTTGTTTTTCCACAACCGCTGGGTCCAAGTAAGGTTAAAAATTCATTTTTCTTTATTTTTAAATTAAAATCCTTTAAAACTGCATTATCACCAAAGGATTTGTTTATATTTACTAAATTAATTAAAATATCCTGATTATCCATTTCAGCATCCTCCAAGATTAAATCAAAAGTTTGGTGGTGAACTAACTAATATTACCCTTGCCGGTCTTTTATTTTTATTTTTTATGCGACTGACTTTATCGGCAGAAAAATAAAAGGTTTCATTCTTTTTCAGAGTGTAAATCTCATCATCATAATTTAATTCGATTTTACCTTCCATGACATAGCCTAAAATCTCTCCGTTAAAGGGCAAAATATCCTTTGTTTCTACGTCCTGTCCCAGTTCGATTATTACAGGTTCCATATGATTTTTTTGAGCATTGGGAACTATCCATGTCACCGAATAATTCCTGCTCTTGGAACCTTCGAAATAATCTTCTTCTGTGAATTTTATCTTTTGTTCGTCATCTTTGAAAAAAGCCGCGGGAGTCGTCCCTAAAGCCTCTAAAATATCTGTTAAAGTTGCGATTGAAGGAGATGTCAGGTTTCTCTCCACTTGTGAAATGAAGCCCTTTGTAAGTTCAGATCTGTCGGCAAGCTCTTCCTGAGTCAAGTAATTCTTTACCCTCAAATTTTTTAATTTCTTTCCAATATCCAAAAAAATCACCTTCATTTATATTAAACAAAATACTTAGTTTATTAAGTCCAGATGATTATAATATTAAATTATTTCAATGTCAACAATATTTAAAAAATAATACAAAAAATTTAATTTTTAAAACCTCTACTAACAAAAAAAGCAGTGCTTTCCACACTGCTTTACCAACCTCCAGAAGCTCCGCCGCCGCCTGAACGTCCCCCACCTCCGGAAAAACCTCCGCCGCCTGAGAAACCGCCTCCAAATCCTCCTCCGAAAGATCCGCCGCCGGGTCTTCCTGAGCCGAATCCACCTCCAAAGGGCGGATGATATCCTCCTCTGTGTCCGCTTCTTCTGTTGTTTTTATTATTGGGACCATTGTGATTGTTGCGATTTAAGCTGCTAAGAACCAATACCAATATAATCACAATTATAAATGCCGTTACCCAATCTCCATCAGAATCATTACTTTCATCGTAGTCCATCTCAGGTTCATTAGAATTCTCTACATTAATCCCGTATTCCTGCGAATAAAAATATAATACTTCGTTGTATCCTTCAAGGATACCCTCAGAATAGTCTTCATCGACGAAAAAAGTTGCCATATTTCTGATTATTCTTGAAGCATAGGCATCGGGAATAAATCCCTCGGTTCCATAACCTGTTTCTATCCTCATCTTTCTGTCGTCTATTGCAAAAAACATCAAGATTCCATTTGATTTTTTAGCATCTCCTATGCCCCACTTCTGAAAGATTTCTTCCGTTACCTCTTCAGATGTGAATCCCTCTAGAGAATCTACTATGTAAATGACTACTTGTCCTCCTGTTTTCTTTCGCAAATCTCTGTTGGTATTATTTATATATTCTTTATCTTCATCGCTTAATATGTTCAATTCATCATATACATATCCATCAGATTTGGAAGGATCCACAATGAAGTCCTGAAGATTTCTTGCGAAGACATTGTTACAAAATAATAGGATTGTGATGAAAAATAATAAAATTGTTTTTTTCATTATAAATTTATCACCTCTTTTTAAAGTCAAGAGTATATTTTAAAACTTAATGTCCGGAGCATTTTGTTCATCTGCAGCAGCTTCAAAGAATGGTTTTTGTTCAAATCCCAACATTTTTGCAAATATATTCATGGGAAAAGATCTCACGCTTGCATTATAAATCTGTACAGTTTCATTGTATCTTTGTCTTTCTGTTGCGATTCTGTTTTCTGTCCCCTCAAGTTGAGCTTGCAGGTCCAAAAAGTTTGCATTGGCCTTAAGTTCCGGATAGGCTTCAACAGCAACATTAAAGTTTCTTATGGACTCTGTGACTTGCTCATTGGCATTTGCAAGTTCTTCCGGTGTGGTGGCGTTGTTTACTCCCGCTCTTGCTTCTGTAATCTTTGTCAATGTTTCCTGTTCAAAATTTGCATATCCCTTTACAGTTTCAACTAAATTGGGAATTAAATCAGCCCTTCTTTTTACTACAACTTGCACCTGCGCAAAGGCTGTATCTACTTCATTGTCAAGTTTAACAAGATTATTGTATTTACCTACTGTAAAAAATCCTATAATTAGTACTATGGCTATTATTCCAATAGTTGTCTTTTTCATAAATTCCTCCTAATTAATATTAAAAATCTCCATGTTCTT
>JAUNLL010000060.1 GCA_030532275.1 Peptoniphilus sp.
TACTGATAACATTCATCCTTTTCTTTGCTAGTCATACATGAATTATCCTTTGCATAAGTTACCGACAAAGCCGATACTTCCTGCAAAGATTTTTGATTGAAAAAAGGTTCT
Organism: Peptoniphilus sp.; assembly: GCA_030532275.1. Taxonomy (GTDB): domain Bacteria; phylum Bacillota; class Clostridia; order Tissierellales; family Peptoniphilaceae; genus Peptoniphilus_E. The sequence goes on from JAUNLL010000060.1 coordinate 112, forward strand.
TTTCGATTATGATTCAAAATTTTAGAAAGAACATCAATATATGTATGTAACTTTTTTTGATCAAACTCTTTAAAATTCCCCATACAATAAATCAAAAAACACTCTTTTTCATAATCTGATAATGATATCTTCAAAGTTCTTAATCTCAACTCCAACATTCTCATAAGCAAGTCTTTATATGCATCATTTTTAACTTGTGTTACCTGATTTGGATGAATTCGATAACAGTGTAACACATTCGGAATTGTTACGATTTTACTAACAGAAGCAATCTGCCACCATAATTCATAATCCTCAGCCCCCTTATATTCTGCTTTATAGTGCAAATGATGATCATCTAAAACTTTTTTACGAATCATTGCTGATGGATGACATATACATGTACTGAATAGCAATTCCGCTTTTAACTTTTCTGGTTGCAAGGTCGAATGTGTTTCTTTTGTTTCTACTGTTTCACCAAAAATCTTAGTCCCGGTTCCAAGAACTCCGATACTTTTATCGCCTTCCATAATTGCAATTTGCTTTTCAAATCTAGTATCTACAGCAATATCATCCGCATCCATTCGTGCAATATATTCTCCAGTTGCAAAATCTAACCCTTTATTTAACGTGACAACAATTCCAGAATTTTTTTTATTTTCCAGATAGACAATTCTTGAATCATTATAGGAATCAATAATCTCTTTCGTCTTATCTGTAGACCCATCATTAATAATAATAAATTCAAAATCTGTATATGTTTGATTTAATATACTTTCAATTGCTTCGCCAATATATTTTTCAGCATTATATGCCGGCATCACTACACTTATTTTTGGCATTTTATTGCCTCCTCTTCCTATCCTCTATCATAATAGTATAAATCCTCCTGTGCAATTATTACAAAGAATGGAAATATCTTTTCTTACTAATCTCGCTCTCTTTTTCAATGTTACAATCTAGGGCGTAACCAACTATTAATACGCCTTGTTATTTTACCATTATAATTCATTTCTATCTCCCATGTTTCCAATTTGCTAGTCTTGCATATGCAATCAATAGATTATATTTTTTATCCAGTATCCACCGACTTCTTCTATCTGCGCCGTAGTTCGCGATTGCAGTTCGAAGCTTTTCATCCTCGCATACCCTCTTTACCATGTATTTTTTTTCTACTGCTGTCAGGGGTGAGGTCTTATAGTAGTAATTGCAGACGGCACCTATTGCTCCACCAATAAATTGACCCAGATAAGCTTTCTTCAATTCTTCATTATTGTTCCAAGCACACTGAATCGCCAGTTCAATACCAATTGCAGCCTTTTTACACGCTTCAAAATAATCCTTATGAAACCTGTGAACTGCACTTTTTTTATTCATATAACGATTATAATATGCCTCTTTTACATATGACACCACGTTAGCCTGTCCAAATGCATATAAATTAAAAATTCGGTCTTCAGAAAATTTTACGCCAAGCGGAAATAGAAGCGCATTGTGCTTCTGTCGCTTGTCGTTGTATCTATTGTTTTTATAGATACAACGACAAGCGGAACCCGCCATCTCTAACAATAGAGATGGCGTAAAATCAGATTTTTTCAAAATCCGATTTCCCGGTAACTGCGTTATCGTATCCACTTGGGTTTTTCCATCGTCATACACAGTCCTTGCATCACACATAACCACATCTGCATCCGTTTTATGAGCTTCATTCAACATTGACTTATACATTTCAAAATCTATCCAATCATCAGAATCTACAAAGCCAATGTATTCTCCTCGGGCAAGTAGTATCCCTTTATTCCTGGCAGCGCTTACTCCGGCATTTTCCTGGTGAATAACCCTAATTCGCTTATCCTGTTTCGCATAATCGTTACAAATCTCCAGACTATTATCTTTAGATCCATCATCTACTAATATAATTTCTATATCCTTTTCTGTTTGTCCTAATACCGAATCAACACATTTTGCTAAATGTTCCTCTGCATTATAAATCGGTATGATAATGCTCACTCGCGCCATTTTCTTCTATTCCTTTAAAATATTCTTCTTTATCAAGAAAATTCACTCTGCCCAACATCATTCCCAGAACTATATATGGCAACAAATTAGGAGCTTCGTTTACTAATCCCAACTCTACGGATTGCTGTATATACATAATTAAAAAAGCAACAACACATCCCGGCACAATCAGATCGTTCATCCAACGTCTGCCCTTTGACAGTATATTCTTCAATGAAGCTATCCATAGAATTCCACCTAAACATCCATACGCCGTTAATATTCCAATCATACAGTTGTGCCAGTTTCCCGACAAACTTCCCCTACCAAATAAGAAATTATGGAGAAAAAGTTGAAATCCCTGATCCCAAAGTACATCACGTCCATTGAATATTGTTTTTTGAAATTTTTCTAGGCTCCATTGATTTAAAGTATTTATATAGGAAGTCTTTGAAATCCAAACAACTGTCACCGCAATAAATAATGGAATCAACAGCAAGCCCAAATATCGTTGGTTCGATTTTATTACCAGATTTCGTAACATTGATGATAATGCTAATATTGCTGCTGTGAGTGCAAACAAAGTACAGGAGCGTGAGTCTGTTGGTTCGATCAAAACGACATACAAGATAGTCACAGCAATTAAAATCAATTTTGATCTTAATACTTTTTCAGAATTATAAAAGGGAATCAAAAAAATCAAATAACTATAAAGGGCAAGCATACCAATCGTATTTGGATTCCATCCCGAAAGTGCTGTTCCAAAATCATATATATATAAAATTACAATTCCCATAATCAGATATGCAATTCCCGTCATTACAACCGCTTTTCTTGTAACTCCGATTTTGCTTAATATATATATCAACACAAAAGCAGAAATATAATGGATTCCCATCATCCCTTGTCCCTGTATAAGGGAAGTAATTATAAAAAATACTGCCATACCTCCCAAAACCATAACATCATGCATATCAATATAATATCGGTTATGTATGAAATTCCATATTGCTATGAAGATAAATACAACATATATTATAATTCTCGCTCTTTCTGTGGTATGATACACTGCCCCTAATCCTGTATCATTAAACAGATTTACAATCCATAATCCGATCATGATAAATGTATATAAAAAACTGTTCATTTAAGCTTCCTTTCACTGTGAACAATCTAAAACCCTCTTATCAATTTATAGTAAAGTAAAAAAACACTTCCCAGAGGTTTTGTAAGAAAAACTAATATTTTATTTTTTCCCATATATTTCAATTTATCTTTTTTTGATAAACTTCTAAAACAATGATACTTTCCTGCCATACATATTTTCTGTACAAATCCATGTACCAAGTCTACTCTTTGCATAAAGTATAAGCAAAATCCTGTTGGGTTATATTTCATTAATAAATTACAATTTGCTGTTAATCCATCTTCTTGATATTCACAGACTGTAGCAACCTGATTCAACAATCTAAATTTATATTTTTTTCCAATCTGATCATATATAACACTTTCTGTGACAAATTTTTCACCTTCAAACACTGGAAATCTATACTCTTTTGCAATATCATTTTTTATGATAATAGAAAATTCTCCAATGCAGCCATAAGTCTCCTGTAGATCAAACAATGAACTTTCTTCTATTTCTGAAGGAAATTTTTCCGATAATAACTTTCCATAAGAATTTTTCTTATAAGCAATAAATCCGTTAGCATCTAAATCCTCTATTTTATCTACAAAACTGCTTATAAAATCATCTTCCATCCAATCATCTGAATCTATACAAAAAAAGAATTTTCCCTTAGAATATTTCAAGGCTGTGTTGTAAGCAACATGCTTACCACTATTCTTCTGTTTTACATATCTTATAGATATCTTTTGTTCCTCTATAAAGGACTCCACTAATAGTGCTGTATCATCTTTTGATCCGTCATCTATAATTAACCATTCAAAATCCCTGTTATCCTGTTTTTTTAATGATTCGTATAATCTCAATAGCTGATTTTGTCTATTATACGTAGGTGTAAAAATCGTAAGTAACACTTTACCTAATCCTCTCACTTTTTTTTCTTTTATGACCTAACAGGTTATCAATAAAATCCACGCCTAAGATACGATGTAATGGTTTACTTATAGTAGAACGAATCTTTTGTTTCATTGATAAACAGCTCCCCATATACCAGTGAATAGAAACCGTATTATTAGTTTTATTAAGACACCCTGTCGTACTTTCATAAGGATTAAAATGATCTTTCGGGTAAACTGTTCCCCATGAGAATTCCTGGTAAGATCCGTCTCTTTTTAATCCGATTTTTTCCAATGCCTGTGTGTTTAATTTAGGACACATTACTACTCCATGCTTTCCATCTAAAAGCGGTTCATATTCAGCAAGCATGTTTTTTAAGGCCAAACCGCTCGCAACCGAGCCGTAGCCCAAACCGCTGTTTATCTCTCCATTTTTCGAATTTGGAGCCTCTGTACCATCGGTTTCAAATCCAAAAAATGCTTGATTTTTTAACAAAAAATCAGGATTTCGTATCAATTCAACATCTGTATCAAAATATAATCCGCCATTTTCATATACAACCAGCAGACGAACATAATCACTCAAAAAAGCATATTTTCTATTCTCATAACACCATTTCGTATATCCGTTTAAATTTACGTCAAAATTATCTTCATTCCATTCTATGATTTCATAATTCGGACAATATTTTTTCCAACTGGCAATACATTTTTGAGCCAGTTTAGGTTTTTCACCCTTTCCAAACCAACAGTAATGAATAATCTTAGGTATCATTTATTGATAACTCCTCTTTAATTTATGCTAGTCTTTTTCTATGAAGATACTCATATAATCGTTCTGGCATAAGACCTACCACTAACGGTCTTATTACATAGATATAATTTTTTCTTGCCAACTTCAACTTTTTAACTGCAAGATAGCGTACACGAGCTTCATTAATCCGGTATCTATATGATCGTCTTTTTGTTGCATTTCGATCGTCACGCATTTTATATAACGGTTCTTTTAAGTTAAAGCCCCTATATCCCATGGAAAACATCTTAATCCAAAAATGGTAATCTTCCATTCTTAATAATTTTTTATCAACTGTATAACCATCTACCGCCATGAATGCATATTTTCTTACCATACATGGTGCATGACAAAAAGGTGTTTCTTTCGCTAAAGATTCTTTTGTTGGCTCTCCATTTGTTTTTCCTCTCCCCCATTCACCTTTTTCATCAAAATAAATCATAGGACAACTCACAATTGCATATTCAGGATGTTTGTCTAAAAAAGAAATTTCTTTTTCTAATCTTGTGGGTAAAGATATATCATCCCCATCCATTCTCGCTACATATTCTGTATCTGCATATTTCAGACAATGATTTAATGTAAAATTTAATCCCTTATTTATTTCATTCTTAACCAATATAATTTTATCTGGATATTTCTCACGATATGATTCTGCTATTTCGTACGTTCTGTCATTTGATCCATCGTCACACATTATTAATTTCCAACCGGAATATGTCTGATTTATGATAGAATCAATTGCTTCAGCTAACGTTGCTTCACAATTATATATCCCCATCAATATCGAAATTCTAATTTCCATTATTTATTTTTTCCTTTACAATATACTCAATCTTACCTGGATAAACCGTAGCATTTTCAGGTATGTTCTCCATCACTACACATCCTGCCCCTATTTTTACGTTATTTCCAATTTTTACACGACCTATAATTTTTGCCCCCGCTCCTATCAGTACATTATCACCAATTATCGGTGCGCCTCCTTTTCCTTCTCCAATTGTTACCTGATGAAAAATAATTGTATTTTCTCCAATTTCTGCATTATGACTTACTATAATCCCATATAAGCCATGGGGCAAGACAGGTATAGACTTAAATGTGGCTCCAAATCCCATATGCGTACCTAAAGAAGCATTACTAAAAGCGTCACAACGCTTTATATACATTAATTGAAATAAACGATATAATCGCTTATACCCCCCCCCATGAAATTCCAATACCTGTTTTCTATATTTCCAATATCGTTTTTCATTATAGTGTTGTATATGAGAACGAAGAATCACTTCAAATACATTAAGCTTAATAGTTTGGTCATTCATCTAATAATTTCCTTTTTCTTTTTAATATTTCCTCATTTAATAACTTCTCATCAAAATTATTCCTTACAAATTTTACACAATAATTACCCATTTCTTTTCTTTTTTCTGGATTTATCATAATATATTTCATTGCCTGTTTCAGCGATTCACTATTCTTTGGTTTTACCCAAAGTGCTGTTTTATTTTGTTCTGATGCATCAGTTGGCCCCGGAATCTCAGAAACTATCACAGGTGTTCCCATAGCCTCAGATTCAATTACAACATTACCAAATCCTTCCCGGTAGCTGGGCAAAATCAAAACATCCATTGCCGCATAATACTTTTCTACTAAATTGCTTTTACCTGCCCAAATTATATTTTTATTTATTTCTGCCTGCTCTAATAATTTACAATCTAAATTATTATTATCTTCAAACTCTCCCACCATCAACAATTTAGCCTCATTTTCTATTGATAAAAAAGCCTCTAATAATTCATTAATACCTTTATCTCTGGTAATTCGCCCAACAAAACCATATACAAAATCATTATCATTCAAATGATGCTTACACCGAATTTCTTTTTTCCAATTTTCTTTATACGCATTGTTAAATTTATTTAAATCCACCCCTCCAGTACTCCCGTTAAAAATAACCGTCGCTTTTTGTTTTGAAAATAACTTATCTCGTATTCCCCACTCTAAGTTTGATTTACTTACACATTCAATATTCGTAGATAAATAACAAGTAAGCTTTTCCAACACCTTAAAAATAAATCTCGATAAACCATGAAAACCAAGATATCGGAATCCCATACAATGATAATTTCTAATTTTACACTTTGCTAATTTACTAGCAATTGCTGCATATAAAGATGCATTCGGTGTTGAATACTGAATCAAATCAAATTTTTCGTTTTTAAATACTTTTTTTAACTCTAATATTGCTCTTACACTACCTAAAAAACTAATTCCTCTCGGTATATCAACAGGAATATATTTAACTTTATCTCCAATCATAGATTGAATTGTTTTATCATATGAACAAATAACATAAACCTCTAAATTATTCTCTGATAAATACTTTAATTGAGGAACAAAAAAAGATTCTATCGTACCTGGAATTGTTACTATATAACATATTTTTTTCATAATATATCCCCATGTTGTGTTTTTTAGTATTTCCTAATTCGATTAACACCATCACCATCAACAATTTCTAATCCCTAAAAATCATTTCTAATTGTATCTTTTTATTCATCAGACACCAATTCTCCTGCCTTTTTAATTACTACACTATCATACATCATCATAACAACGCCCTCATCATATGCCCCAAACTCAGCCATATTCGAATTGCCCTTCACATTGTTTTCTATCAATCTAATAAAATCAACACCTGCTCCATATGCATGTAGATATGCTCCGCCAAATCTTGGGTTAATTTCCGATAAATAATATTGATCGTCCTTATAAAAGAAATCCATATCAACAGGACCATTAAATTTAAACTGTTTCACAATTTCTGCTATGAAATGGTATAATTTTTCATCCTTAAAAGAGATAGTTTTGCTCGCCCCACCAATGCGACTTTCTATTTTTCTCTTAGAAAAAATAGAAACTGCTTCATGTGTAATCGTATCAATATAAACGTCTGCATCTAAATCTTCACAATCCATTAATTCCTGAATAATAAGATAC
>JAUNLL010000001.1:0-18622 GCA_030532275.1 Peptoniphilus sp.
TTCGAATTTACCGGCAGCGGGTTTGATGGCAGAGGCGGAACCTTGGTATTCTCAAGGTGTACTTAGAATTATTTACGGCGGAGTTAAGTCCAACCTCTTCCCGTGTCTGATTTTCATGGGTGTAGGTTCTATGACGGACTTCGGCCCTCTAATTGCAAATCCCATTTCTTTGTTATTGGGATCTGCGGCACAATTCGGTATATACATAGCTTTTATAGTATCTATCGCGCTGGGTTTCGATCCCGAAGAAGCTGCTTCCATAGCTATAATCGGAGGAGCTGATGGACCTACAGCTATATATGTAACAAATACTTTAGCACCTCAATTGCTTGCGCCTATTGCAGTTGCGGCATATTCATACATGGCACTTATACCGTTGATTCAACCACCTATTATGAAGGCGCTTACTACAAAAGAAGAACGTGAAACCAAGATGGTTGCTTTAAGACCTGTCTCAAAGGCTGAAAAAGTTGTATTCCCCGTAGTGGTAGTACTGTTCACCTCGTTGCTTCTTCCCTCTGTAGCACCTCTATTGGGGATGTTGATGCTAGGAAATCTATTGAAAGAATCAGGAGTTACAGCAAGACTTTCAGACACAGCTCAAAACTCACTGATGAACATAGTTACAATCATGTTAGGCACCACTGTAGGAGCTACTGCGAATGGAGATGTGTTCCTTTCGCCGGCAACTATTAAAATCATCGTTCTAGGATTGATGGCATTTTCCTTTGCAACAGTGGGAGGAGTATTATTCGGAAAGATATTGTACTATGCTACAGGCGGAAAGATAAATCCACTCATCGGTTCAGCAGGTGTATCTGCAGTGCCTATGGCGGCAAGAGTTTCACAAGTTGAAGGTAGAAAATACAATCCTACCAACTTCCTGTTGATGCATGCTATGGGACCCAACGTGGCGGGAGTTATTGGCTCAGCTGTAGCTGCCGGAGTGTTCTTAATGTTATTTGGATAATAAATTAAAACTAAACAATTGGAAGTCTTTATGATTTCCAATTGTTTATATTATGTGATATTATTAAATCAAGCTATTCGATTAAAGTTATACTTAATTATTTGATAGTAAAGTAATAAGGGAGGTACTATTTTGAGTAAAATTTATAGTTTAAAAGATGCTATAAGTAAATTCGTGGAAGACGGAGATGTTATATCCTTCGGCGGATTTACTACTAACAGAAAACCCTATGCTGCTGTATATGAAATTCTTCGTCAAGGTCAAAAGGACTTTATCGTAGAAGCAGGACCTGCAGGCGGAGACTGGGATATGCTAATAGGTGAAGGAAGAGTTTTTGCTTATATCAACTGCTACACAGCAAACTCAGGATATACAAATGTATCAAGAAGGTTTAGAAAAGCCATTGAAAAGGGTGAAATCCTTTTTGAAGACTATTCACAAGACGTTGAAATGCTTAGACTTCACGCTGCATCCTTGGGACTTTCTTTCCTACCTGTAAAACTTATGCTAGGTAGTGACGTAGCTAATAAATGGGGAATTTCCGAAGAAGAAAGAAAGAAACATCCGAAACTTCCAAATAAAAAATATGTCGAACTTGAAAACCCCTTTGTAGAAGGCGAAAAAGTTTTAGCTGCACCGGTACCTAAACTCGACACTGCTATAATACACGTTCAAAAGGCTTCTCCAAACGGAACTGTAAGAATTGAAGGACCTGAATTCCACGACGTAGACATCGCAGTTGCTGCAAGAAAGACAATCGTAACTTGTGAAGAACTGATTAGCGATGAAGAAATAAGAAGAGAACCGAGCAAGAATACAATTCCTGCATTCTGTGTAGATGCTGTAGTTCATGCGCCCTTTGGAGCACACCCGTCACAATGTTACGGATACTATGACTACGATGCAGATTTCTTTAAACATTACAATGTAGTAAGTAAAGGTGATGAAGACTTCAAGAACTTCGTTAAAGAATGGGCTTATGACATTGAAGATCATGACGCTTATCTAAACAAGTTAGGAGCAACAAGACTTATAAACCTTAGAGAAGTTCCGGGATTCGGATACGCTACTAATGTTTTGAAGGAGGAAAAATAATAATGGCAAGATACGATAATTATACAAATAAAGAAATGCAAGCCGTTACTATTGGAAAACAAATAAAAGATGGTCAAGTTGTAATAGTAGGAACAGGACTTCCACTTATAGGCGCAGCTCTTGCAAAGAGAGTTTATGCACCTAACTGCTACCTGATCATGGAAAGTGGACTCATGGATGCGGCTCCCATAGAAGTACCAAGATCAGTAGGAGATAACAGGCTTGGTGCTCATGTAGCGGTACAATGGACAAATGCTAGATTCGTAGGATTTGAATACAATGAATGGCTACATGACAAGCAAAGAATAATAGCTTTCATAGGTGGAGCGCAAATAGACCCCTATGGAAACGTAAACTCCACAGTAATAGGTGATTACAACCATCCCACTACAAGATTTACAGGATCAGGCGGAGCTAACGGAATCGCTACCTATGTAAACACAATTATAATGATGCAACACGAAAAGAGAAGATTTATTGAAAAGGTCGACTACATCACTTCACCTGGTTGGATGGACGGCCCCGGAGGAAGAGAAAGAGCGGGACTTCCAGGAAATGTAGGACCTAAGATGGTTGTTACAGACAAAGGTATACTTAAATTTGACGAAGAAACTAAGAAAATGTATCTTGCAGGATATTATCCAAGCTCCAGTCCTGAAGATGTTCTTGAAAACACAGGATTTGATATAGATGTATCAAAGGCTGAAAAACTTGAAGAACCTACAGAAGATATAATCAAACTGATCAGAGAAGAAATTGACCCGGGCGAAGCTTTTATTAAAATTCCACGTGAATAATTTAAAGGAGATACTATGAGCAACTATTCTATGAATTCATATTTTAAAAATATGACGGTAATAGGTCAACCGCTAAAAAGATCTGAACAACAAGACGCATTTTATGCTGAAAATATTCAAGCTATAAGAAAAATAGAAGAAGAATTGGCAGAAGCTATAAAAGCCGCTCAAGCTGCAGGAAAACCTGATGAAAAAGTCAATGCAGGAGGAGAACTTACAGCTCTACAACGTCTGTACGAATTGGTTGATGAAGGAACATGGTGTCCTCTTAACTCATTGTACAATCCTGAAGGAAACGATCACGGATCCACAGGTATAATCAAAGGCCTTGGAAGAATCAACGGAAAATGGGCTTTGATCATAGCATCAGACAACAAAAAATTGGCAGGAGCATGGATTCCCGGACAAGCGGACAACTTGCTTCGTGCTTCAGATACTGCTAAAAGACTTAGAATACCTCTTGTATACGTACTTAACTGCTCAGGAGTTAAGCTGGACGTTCAAGAAAAAGTTTATCCCAACAGAAGAGGAGGAGGAACTCCTTTCTACAGAAACTCTGAACTCAACCAAATGGGAGTACCTGTAATCGTAGGAATTTACGGAACTAACCCGGCAGGTGGTGGATACCACTCAATTTCACCCACAATCCTAATAGCTCACAAAGATGCAAACATGGCAGTTGGTGGAGCCGGAATACTTGGCGGAATGAATCCCAAGGGATACATTGACGAAGAAGGGGCAAACCAAATAGCAGATGCAACAATGAACGTGAAGAAAGTAACTCCTCCAGGAGCAGTGGGCGTTCACTTTGCAGAAACAGGATTCTTCAGAGAAGTATATGTGGAAGAAGAAGGCGTTATAGAAGGAATCAAGAAATATGTGGATATGCTTCCATCCTATGATTTGGAATTCTTCAGAGTTGACGATCCTAAGAACCCCGTCTTTGACGTAAACGATATGTATTCAATAATCCCTGCAAATCCGAAGAAGACTTACAACATCTACGATGTAATGTCAAGACTCTTTGACGGTTCGGAATTTATGGAATACAAAAAGGGATACGGTCCTGAAATGGTAACAGGACTTGCAAAAATAGGCGGATTGCTTGTAGGTGTAGTTGCAAACGCTCAAGGATTCCTGATGAATTATCCTGAATATAAGGAAAAGGCAATAGGTATCGGCGGAAAGCTATACAGACAAGGACTTATCAAAATGAACGAATTTGTAACACTTTGTTCAAGAGATAAACTGCCCATAGTATGGTTACAAGATACCACAGGTATAGATGTAGGCGACGATGCGGAAAGAGCGGAACTTTTAGGATTGGGACAATCATTGATTTACTCCATCCAAAATTCTGATCTTCCTCAACTGGAAATAACTCTTAGAAGAGGAACGGCAGCGGCTCACTACGTACTTGGCGGACCGCAAGGAAACGACACTAACGTTTTCAGTTTGGGAACAGCTACTACTGAAATCAACGTAATGAACTCTGAAACAGCTGCTGTTGCAATGTATTCAAGAAGACTTGCAAAGGACAAAAAAGCAGGCAAAGATCTTCAACCTACAATAGACAAGATGAACGATTTAATTCAACGCTATGCGGACATGTCATCTCCTAAAGCTTGTGCCGTATTGGGACTTGTAGATGAAGTAGTCAACATGAACATGTTAAGACACTATATCTTGGCATTTGCAGAAAGCTGCTACCAAAATCCTCAAGCGATTTGTCCCTTCCATCAAATGTTGTTACCGAGAACAATTCGTGATTTTGACAATGTTTTTAAAAAATAATGGAGCAGGGAATCCTGCTCTATTTTTTATAGAGTAATTATAATATCAAATTTTTGACTTTTATAGCCTTTAATAGTACAATAAATATGTATGTTTATATAATTTTAAATTTATAAAAAAAGAGGTAGATATGGGAGATACAATATACACAATGGGAGTCGATATAGGTTCGACTGCTTCTAAAGGATTGATATTAAAAGACGGAAAAGAGATAATGGCAAGCGCTGTAATAGATGTTGGAGCAGGAACATCAGGTCCGTCAAGAGCCATAAAGGAAGTTCTTAAAAAAACAAATCTTACCTTAGACGATATAGATTTCATAACAGCCACAGGATACGGTAGAAATGCACTTGAAGAAGCGGATTTTCAAATGTCTGAATTATCCTGTCATGCCAAGGGAGCATATTTCTTATTTCCAAAGGTGCGCGCAATCATAGATATTGGCGGCCAAGATGCCAAAGCTCTTAAGATTGGTGACGGTGGTGTACTTGAAAACTTCGTAATGAATGACAAATGTGCTGCCGGTACGGGAAGATTCTTGGATGTAATAGCTAGAGTTTTGGAAGTGGATATTTCCCAATTGGAAGAGTTAGACACAAAATCCACCCTTGATGTAACTATTTCATCTACCTGTACCGTTTTTGCGGAATCTGAAGTTATATCACAACTTGCACAAGGAACTAAAATTGAAGATATCGTAAAGGGAATTCACGACTCCATAGCATCAAGAGTAGGTTCTTTGGCAAAGAGAGTAGGCTTAAAGGATGATGTTGTAATGACCGGAGGAGTTGCTCTTAACAAAGGAATGGTAAGAGCGCTTGAGAGAAACACCGGACATAAAATCTACACATCAGAGTATTGTCAATTAAACGGAGCTTTAGGAGCTTCGATATTTGCATATCAAAAGGTTATGCAAAATAAAAGAAAAACTAAAGTTGAAAGCAAGTAAGTTAAATTTTTAGGAATTTAGGAGGATAAAATGGCTAAAAAAGTATTAGAAAAAATACCTGGAAAAAAACCAAGACCGATAGAAGGACATAAACCTGCAGCTCAAGTGCTTCGTAGCGTAGTAGATGCGGTTTATGGTGATGCGTGGGATGCGAAACAAAGAGGAGAACTGGTCGGATGGTCATCTTCAAAGTTTCCCATAGAGCTTGCTAAAGCTTTTGATCTTCAAGTAGTTTATCCTGAAAATCACGCTGCGACAACAGCTGCGAAAAAAGACGGCTTAAGACTTTGTCAAGCTGCAGAAGACTTAGGATATGATAACGACATTTGCGGTTATGCGAGAATTTCTCTGGCATTTGCTGCAGGAGAACCCACAGATGCAAGAAAAATGCCTCAACCCGACTTTGTTCTTTGCTGTAACAACATCTGTAACATGATGACTAAATGGTATGAAAACATAGCAAGAATGCACAACATTCCCATGATAATGATAGATATACCCTTCCAAAACACCATAGATGTACCGGAAGAAAAAGTAGATTATCTTGTAAAACAATTTGACTATGCTATAAAACAATTAGAAGACCTAACAGGCAAGAAATTCCAAGAAGAAAAATTCCAAGAAGCTTGTGACATTGCCAACAGAACAGCTGCAGCATGGCTGAAAGCTTGCTCATACATGAAGTATAAACCATCTCCACTTTCAGGATTTGACCTGTTCAACCACATGGCTGACATAGTAGCGGCAAGATGTGACGTAAGAGCAGCAGAAGGATTTGAACTTTTGGCAGAAGAATTTGAACAATCAGTAAGAGAAGGAACATCCACTTGGGAATATCCTGAAGAACACAGAATCCTATTTGAAGGAATACCCTGCTGGCCGGCACTTAGACCTCTCTTCGAACCTCTTAAGAACAGCGGAGTAAACGTAACTGCAGTAGTATATGCACCTGCTTTCGGATTCAGATACAACGGAGTAAGAGAAATGGCAGCAGCATATTGTAAGGCTCCATGTTCAGTATGTATTGAAGACGGAGTTGAATGGAGAGAAACCATGGCTAAGGAAAACGGCATAAGTGGAGCGCTTGTAAACTACAACAGAAGCTGTAAACCTTGGTCAGGAGCAATGCCTGAAATAGAAAGAAGATGGAAAGAAGATCTCGACATTCCTGTAGTTCACTTTGACGGAGACCAAGCAGATGAAAGAAACTTCTCAGCAGAACAATACAACACCAGAGTTCAAGGTTTAGTAGAAATCATGGACGAAAGAAAAGCTGAAAGAGAAGCTAAGGGTGAAGAAGTTTACACTAACTTCGAAAACACCAAAGAAACTGACTGGTCAAAGACAACTATTTAATCGGGGGTGCACTGATGAGCGAAATAAGAGAATTAGTAGATAAATTAAATCATATTGCTGAAAATCAAAGAGAACAAATAGATAAATACCTTGCAGAAGGAAAAAAATGCGTAGGAGTATTTCCATACTATGCACCGGAAGAAATGATATATGCCGGTGGACTTGTACCCATAGGAGTATGGGGTGGACAAGGTCCCATAGACATGGCAAAGAATTATTTCCCGACATTTTATTATTCATTAGCATTGAGATGCCTTGAAATGGCACTTGACGGATCCTTAGACGGACTTTCAGCATCAATGCTTACAACACTGGATGATACACTAAGACCCTTATCACAAAACTACAAGGTATCAGCAGGTAAAAAAATACCCATGGTATTTATAAACCACGGACAACATAGAAAAGAAGACTTCGGTAAAGAATACAATGCAAGAATCTTCAACAAGGCTAAAAAAGAACTTGAAAAAGCATGTGAAGTTGAAATAACAGATGAAAAATTAAAAGAAGCCTTTGAAGTTTACAACGAAAACAGAGCTCTTAAGAGAGAATTCATCGAACTTGCAGCAACTCATCCTCAAACAATAAAAGCATCAGACAGATGTAGAGTTTTAAAAGCAGGATATCATATGCTTAAGGATGAACATTCCGAATACTTAAAGAAAATAAATGCACTTCTTAAGGAAATGCCTGAAGAAGACTGGGACGGAGTAAAGGTTATAACATCAGGAATAATCACTGACAACCCGGGACTTCTTGAAATATTTGACAAGTACAAAGTATGCATAGTAGGCGATGACGTAGCATCAGAATCAAGAGGATTAAAGGTAGATGTGGATACATCCATAGAAGATCCCATGCTTGCACTTGCAGATCAATTTGCGAGAATGGACGAAGACCCAATACTTTACGATCCTGATATCTGGAAAAGACCTGCCTATGTAGTGGACTTGGCAAAGAGAACAAATGCAGACGGATGTCTTCTGTTCATGATGAACTTCAACGACACTGAAGAAATGGAATATCCTTCACTGAAGAGAGCCTTTGAAGAAGCGGGCATACCCCTTATAAAAATGGGATATGACCAACAAATGGTCGACTTCGGACAAGTTAAGACAAAACTTGAAAATTTCAACGAAATAGTTAAATTGAATAGATTATAAAAATTAAAATCCTCCGATATCGGAGTATTTTTTATGCAAGAATTAAAATTTAATAGATTGAAAAAGGAAAGGACTC
Organism: Peptoniphilus sp.; assembly: GCA_030532275.1. Lineage (GTDB taxonomy): Bacteria > Bacillota > Clostridia > Tissierellales > Peptoniphilaceae > Peptoniphilus_E. The sequence continues at coordinate 8,201 of JAUNLL010000001.1, forward strand.
AAAAAAAACACCCTCTATTCAATTTGAAAATAGAGGGTGAAATTTTTAATTGCAATTATTTTTCTGTGATTTCAGTTGTTTCTTCGAAAGCATATTCGTGCAAGATTTCTATTGTCTTTGGAACTTCAACTTCACTAATATTGTTCTTTCTAAAGGCAAACATATTGATTTTTTTGATTGCAGCAGGTATTTCAACTTCTTCAAGTCTGTTTTTATAGAATGCAGATGTATCTATAGTTTCAACTGTATCGGGAAGATCTATTTCTTCCAAGTTGTTAAGTGCAAAAGCTGAGGGTCCTATAAATTTTAGATTTTTAGGAAAATGAACTTTTTCGAGTTGATTTCTGTAAAAGGCAAAGCCGTAGATTGTATGAACTGTATCAGGGATATGTACTTCTTTAAGGGCACATACTCCGAAAGCATCGTAGCCTATAGTTTCCACTGTTTCAGGAATTACTACGGAAGTAAGTTTACGTCTGTAGAAAGCATTTTCGCCTATATGTCTAATGGGAGTTCCATCAGGTGCGGTTTCCGGAACAACCATGTCTGTAAGACCTTCATTTTTTATTCTATCTTTTCCCTTTCTCGTCATTCCCTTTAACACATCGCCAGCAAAAATAAAATCGTCATTTTCGAATACACTACTCATTTTATTCCTCCTCATCAAATTTATTACATTATATCTCATTTTATTGTATCTTAATTTAAATTATAACATAACGGGGTGGGATTATAAAGGCTTTAAGAGCTTAAATGTTGGAGGGCTCCATTAATAATCTTGTAGACTTTATTAAACATTGATATAATAAATTAGTATGAAAGGTCTGGTAGTGTGAAGACAAAGATAATTAGAGTAAAAGATGATCAAATAGATAATTCAGAACTTGAGGTAATAGATGAGGCTTTTAAGGCGGGCAAACTTGTGGTTTTCCCCACGGAGACCGTCTACGGCTTAGGTGCCAACGGTCTTGACGAAGAGGCTTCTATGAATATTTTCAGAGCTAAGGGAAGACCTGCCGACAATCCCTTGATACTTCATATTGCGGAGGTATCTCAAATCAGGGAGTTGGTGGATGAAATTCCCGACATAGCTGTAAATTTAATAGATATGTTTTGGCCGGGTCCGCTCACATTGATATTTAAGAGGTCGAAGATGATTTCCGATGTGATTACAGGAGGCCTTGATACTGTCGCCATAAGGATGCCTTCTCATCCCTTGGCAAGGAAAATTTTGCAGCATACAAGATTGCCCATAGCTGCACCCTCGGCGAATTTGTCGGGCAAGCCCTCTCCCACATCCCTTGAGAGAGTGGTGGAGGATTTAGACGGCAAGGTGGATATAATTGTGGACGGTGGCAGGACTAATTACGGAATCGAATCCACTGTGGTGGATTTGACAGAGAATCCTCCCATTATTTTAAGACCGGGGGGAGTTACCACTGAGGATTTAAAGGTGATCGTTCCCGATATAAGAACGGACAGCACCATATTAGATGCTTCCGACGACAGAATTCCCAAATCGCCGGGACAAAAGTACAAACATTATGCGCCCATTGCCGAATGTTACACTTTTGCAGGTGCTTTGGACATCATTGTCAAAAATATCAATAAACAGATAAGGGAAAACGCGGATAAAAAAATAGCCGTCCTGGCAACGGAGGAAACAAAGGACAGCTATGAAGGAGCCTACATGGTGATAAACTTGGGAAGCAGAGATAATTTAATCGAAGTTGCCCATAATTTATTTGAGGCCTTAAGACAGTGCGATGACAGTAAAGTAGATGTGATTTATGCCGAAGGATTTGAATTTAGAGGTTTGGGAGTGGGCATAATGAACAGACTTCTAAAGGCGTCATCGGGCAGAGTGATATTTGGACTGTAAAAGCAGGGGCAAAATCAAATTTGCCCTTCGCAGTATGATTATTGGAAAAGCAAATTCGTCGATTAAGTAATTCGACTAAGAGTATAGAGAAGTGATCTCGAGGTGTATGGGTTGCCCATGTACCTTAGATGAAAATTCAAAGAACCATGCCACCTGGTTCCGGGGCGTGGAAGTACATATATTTTGGAACTGATGAGGAGATTTTATGGATAAATTGTATTACTGCATAATAGCATCGGCTGCAATAGTATTTTTGTTGACTCCTGTCTTAAAAAAAATCGCTTTTAAATACGATTTTCTAGATGTCCCGAGGGATAAGAGAAGGGTTCACAAAAAGCCGATACCGCTCTTAGGCGGAGTGGGACTTTATTTCTCCACGCTGATATGCATAATTATATTTGTCGGGCTCAGCAGGGAGATAATCGGGCTGATCATAGCTTCGACCATAATATTGATATCCGGATTGATAGATGACAAATGGGATTTAAGTCCCAAGAAGAAAATGATATTTCAGATAATAGCCACCTTGGTGCTGATAATGACCGACACAAAAATTGAATTTTTCACAAATCCCTTCCAATTTGGAGAAAGTGTAATATTCTTAAAATTGCTGACGGTTCCCGTGACGGTTTTTTGGGTAGTGGGCATTACAAATACGGTGAATTTAATAGACGGACTGGACGGTTTGGCGGCAGGAGTTTCTGCCATAAGTTCCATATCCATGATGTTCATAGCAAGAAAGTTGGGATTTGAAGATGTGTCTTTGATCGCTGCCATAATTGCGGGTAGTTGTCTGGGATTTTTGCCCCATAATTTCAACCCTGCCACCATATTCATGGGAGATGCAGGAGCTTTGTTTCTGGGATTTGTACTGTCCTACATAACCATAGAGGGCATTATGAAATCTGCAGCCATGCTTACGATTTTTGTGCCTGTGATAATACTAGGGGTACCTGTATTCGATACGACCTTTGCCATGATAAGGAGAAAGCTCAACGGCAAGAGCATGGTTTCTGCGGATAAGGGACACATGCACCACAGACTTCTCTCCATGGGACTCAGTCAAAAACAGACAGCGCTGGTACTCTACTCCATATCCATAATATTCGGACTGTTGGCGTACATGATTGCAGGACTGGATTCAAGAGTGGGATTGTTCATATCGGTGCTGCTATTTGTCGCAGTGCTTATTTTGGCGGTAGCATTCGGAATGTTTAAACTTAAGGAGGAATAATATTGAAAGTTATTTGCGTGTTCGGAACTCGTCCCGAGGCCATAAAGATGGCTCCCATAGTGAAGGAACTGAAACGTAGAGAACACATAGATACCGTGGTAGCTGTGACTGCACAGCACAGGGAAATGCTCGATCAAGTTCTCAAGATCTTCGATATAGAGCCTGATTACGATATGAATATATTTAAAAGCGGTCAAAGCCTGACGGATATAACCGTGGGAGCGCTAAAGGGTCTTGAAGAGATTTTAAATGAGGAAAAACCTGATGTGCTGTTAATACAAGGAGATACGACGACGGTTTTCGCATCGGCTGTGGCAGCCTTTTACAGACAGATAAAGATAGGTCATGTGGAGGCGGGATTGAGATCAGACAATCTATACTCCCCCTATCCGGAAGAAGCCAACAGAAGATTGACAAGCGTGCTGGCGAATTTCCACTTTGCACCCACAAAATCAAACAGGGACAATTTGATCAGAGAAGGATATGACGAAAGCAAGGTGTACATCACCGGAAACACTGTCATAGATGCGTTGAAGTACGCAGTTTCACAGAATTATGAATTTGAAGAGGACATACTCAACAAGATAGATTACCAAAATAAGAGGGTAGTTCTATTGACATCTCACAGGAGGGAAAACATAGGCAAGCCCATGGAACAAATATTTTCCGCAGTTAGAGATGTGGTAGAGGAATACGACGATGTGGAAGTGGTATTTCCCATTCACTTAAATCCCAAAGTCAGAGAGATAGCAAAGAAAGTCTTTGAGGGAAAGGATAAAATTCACATCATTGAACCCTTGGACTACTTGCCCTTCTCCAATTTAATGAACAAGGTGCACTTGGTGATCACCGACTCCGGCGGAATACAAGAGGAGGCTCCCGCTCTGGGCAAGCCCGTAATAGTTGTCAGAGAGGAAACGGAGAGGATGGAGGGTGTCTTGGCGAACACAGCTGTCCTTGTGGGAAGTGATTATGATAAACTCTACAAGCACTTCAAAGAATTGTTAGACGATGAAAACAAGTACAAAGAAATGGCCCATGCCATAAATCCCTACGGCGACGGACATGCCGCAACCAAAATAATAGACATACTTGAAAAAGAACTTGGAAACTGAGAAATACCCCGAATCTTCGAAAGATTTGGGGTATATTTAACTTAAGATGTTGTCGTAAAGTATTGATTAAATTTGCATTACTTTATATAATATAAGACAATGGAAAACATTTCATAGTATGAAAAGTTAAAATTCCAATCTAAATTTTTGATAAAAATTTGACGCATGAGATAATATTTTAACTTGATAAAAAAATGAAATTTGATGTTTTTCAGACAATATCGTAAAGTTTTTCATTTGGTAAATTAATTAAAAACTAGGAGGTTTTTATGGAAAAAATAGTTATAGCTAGTGCCGTTAGAACACCTGTAGGATCTTTTGGCGGTGCATTCAAATCAGTAAGCGCTCTTAACTTAGGAGTTGTAGCTGCTAAAGAAGCTCTACAAAGAGCAAAAATTGACCCCGCACAAGTAGACGAAGTAATAATAGGAAACGTGCTACAAGCAGGACTTGGTCAAAACATAGCAAGACAAGTTATGATCAACGCAGGTATTCCCAAGGAAGTTCCGGCGATGACTATTAATAAAGTTTGCGGTTCAGGATTGAGAGCTGTTTCTTTGGCAGCGCAAATAATAAAAGCAGGAGATGCTGAAGTAGTTCTTGCAGGCGGTACTGAATCAATGTCTCAAGCACCTTACCTTCTTGACAAAGCAAGATGGGGCAACAGAATGGGCGACGGCAAATTAGTAGACGAAATGATCAAAGACGGTCTATGGGATGCATTTAACAATTACCACATGGGAATAACAGCAGAAAATGTAGCTGAACAATTCGATATCTCAAGAGAAGCACAAGACCACTTGGCAACAGTTTCTCAAAACAGAGCATCTAAGGCAAGAGCTGAAGGCGTATTTGCTGAAGAAATCGTACCCGTAGAAATAAAGGACAGAAAAGGCAACGTAACAGTAGTGGATAAAGATGAATTTATCAGAGATGGCGTTACAGAAGAAAGCCTTGCAAAATTAAAACCAGCATTCAAGAGAGATGGAGGAACAGTAACAGCAGGTAATGCTTCAGGAATCAACGACGGAGCAGCTATGGTAGTAGTCATGACAGAAGCAAAGGCTAAAGAATTGGGAATCGAACCCCTTGCAACAATAGTTTCCTACGCATCAGCAGGTGTTGATCCGGCGATAATGGGTACAGGACCCATACCTTCTTCAAGAAAAGCGCTTGAAAAAGCAGGACTTGAAGTTAAGGACTTAGATCTTATCGAAGCAAACGAAGCCTTCGCAGCACAAGCAGGAGCAGTTGCAAAGGAACTTGAATTCGACATGGATAAAGTAAACGTAAACGGTGGAGCAATATCCATTGGACACCCCATCGGAGCAAGTGGAGCTAGAATCCTTACAACTCTACTATATGAAATGAAGAGAAGAGATGCTAAAAAAGGTCTTGCAACTCTATGTATAGGTGGCGGACAAGGAACAGCTTTAGTAGTTGAAAGAGACTAATAACTGATAAAAGAGGTAATGATATTGAATTATGAGTTTTTAAAAATTAGTAAAGAAGATGACGTTGCAGTTGTAACAATTACTAAAGAAAAAAGTTTAAACGCTCTTAACACAAAACTCATTACAGAATTAGGCGATCTTTTTAAAGAAATAGAAGAAGACAAAGATATTTCCGTAGTCATATTGACAGGTGCGGGAAAAGCCTTTGTAGCAGGAGCGGACATATCCGAAATGGTGGACTTAGAACCTCAAGAAGCCTATGAATTTGCTAAGAGAGGAAATGAAGTGTTTCTTTCAATAGAAAACTCTTCAAAAGTCGTAATAGCTGCCGTCAACGGATTTGCTCTGGGCGGAGGTTGTGAATTATCCTTAGCCTGCGACATGAGAATCGCATCCTCAAAGGCTAAATTCGGACAACCTGAAGTAGGTCTGGGAATAACTCCGGGATTTGGAGGAACACAAAGACTTCCAAGACTTATAGGCACAGGACTTGCAAAGGAACTGATTTACACAGCCGATGTAATAAGCGCACAAACAGCCCTTGAATACGGCATCGTAAATCACGTTGTGGAACCTGAAGAGCTCATGGACAAAGCGATGGAAATAGCGAAAAAAATAGCTAAAAACTCAATAAATGCAGTAATCAATTCCAAGAGAGCAATAAACTTAGGAATGCAAACAGACATCACCACCGGAGTGAACATTGAGCAGTCCAATTTTGAGTTGTGCTTTACCAATGAAGATCGTGAAACAGGAATGAGAGCATTTTTAAACAAAGAAAAACCCAACTATAAGAAAAATTAGGAGGAAAATCAAATGAAAATAGGAGTAATAGGTTCAGGTACTATGGGATCAGGCGTTGTTCAAGTAATGGCAACACATCACGACGTAGTACTAAAGAGCAGAAACTTGACTGAAGAAAAAATCAACTCAATTAAGAGCAAAATAGAAAAAGGCTATGCAAGAAACGTATCTAAGGGCAAAATGGCTCAAGAAGATATGGACGCAGCAATGGCAAGAATAGTTATCACTGAAGAATTTAAGGACATGTCTGACTGCGACGTAATAATCGAAGCTGCAACAGAAGATCCCAAGGTAAAGAAAGAATACCTTGCTGAATTATCAGGACTTTGCGAAGAAAAAACCATCCTTGCTACAAACACATCATCATTGAGTATCACAGACCTTGCAACAGCTACAGACAGACCTGACAGAGTTATCGGAATGCACTTCTTCAATCCCGTTCCTGCAATGAAACTGATTGAAATCATCAAAGGAATGGCAACAAGCGAAGAAACAAAAACAGTTATTCTGAACCTTTGTAAAGAAATCGGCAAAACACCCGTAGATGTAGAAGAAGCACCGGGATTTGTAGTTAACCGTATCTTAATTCCTCTAATCAACGAAGGAATAGGAATCTATGCAGACGGTGTAGCATCAGCAGCAGATATAGACACAGCTATGAAATTGGGTGCTAACCACCCCATGGGACCCCTTGAACTGGGCGACCTTGTAGGACTTGATGTATGTCTTGCCATCATGGATGTACTTTACACAGAATTTGGCGATCCCAAGTACAGAGCTCATCCTCTTCTAAGAAAAATGGTAAGAGCAAACCAACTTGGAAGAAAGACAGGTAAAGGATTCTACGATTACAGCAAATAAAATTTTAACCGGATGGACTTTAAGTATTTAGTCCGTTGAAAATAAAAGTTCTAATTAGATAAAGCTTGATAAGTGTCAAATTTTCGTCTAATTAGGACTTTTTTTAAAATGATTTAAAAAAATTAAAATGTATTGCCGAGTGACGATTTATTTTAATAAATCATACAATTAAAAACGGCTAAACCCTTGTAAAATACAAACGAAATCAAACAGTATCATACTAAAGTGGCTCAACGTTACACGATTAGTGAAAATATCTTTGTTAAAAATTAAATAAAAATTAAAAAAACATTTTCTTTTAGTCGTTTCTAAGACTAAAATTCATTAATATTAATTTAAGATTTAAAATATGTTTGAGAAAAGGAAGGGGAAATAAATGGATTTTGGATTTAACGATGAGTATAAGATGATACAAAAGATTTACAGAGATTTCGCAGAAAAGGAAATAAAGCCTTTGGCAGAAGAAATAGATGAAGAAGAAAGATTTCCTGCTGAAAGTGTAGAAAAAATGGCAGATAACGGTTTATTGGGAATACCTTGGCCTGAAGAATATGAAGGTGAAGAAGGCGACTATATAAGTTATGTAATAGCTGTAGAAGAAATTTCAAAAGTTTGTGCGTCTACAGGTGTAACGTTATCAGCGCATACTTCATTGGGCTCAGCTCCAATTTATGATTGGGGAACAGAAGAACAAAAACAAAAATACTTGACAAAACTTGCAAGTGGAGAAACTCTGGGAGCTTTCGGATTGACAGAACCCAATGCCGGAACTGATGCTTCAAGACAAAAGACTACTGCAGTAAGAGATGGAGATTTCTATGTATTAAACGGAACAAAGAATTTCATAACTAATGCAGGAGAAGCTGGAATCTATGTAGTAATGGCTATGACTGACAAGGAAAAGGGCAACCATGGAATATCTGCATTCATAGTTGAAGAAGGAACTGAAGGCTTTAAAATAGGAAAACATGAAAAGAAAATGGGAATAAGAGGCTCTGCAACGGCTGAATTGGTATTCGAAAACGCTAAAATTCCAGTAGAAAACCTATTGGGAAAAGAAGGCGAAGGATTCAAGATCGCAATGCATACTCTTGATGGTGGAAGAATAGGTATAGCTGCTCAAGCAATAGGTATAGCTCAAGGAGCATTAGCAGTTGCAGTTGATTATGTAAAACAAAGAGAACAATTCGGTAAAACCTTATCAGCATTCCAAAATACACAATTTGTAGTAGCTGATCTTGCAAATAGAATAGAAGCGGCAAGACTGTTGGTATATAAAGCTGCTTGGTTAAAGGATCAAGGTCAAAACTATTCCGTAGCATCAGCACATGCAAAATTAAATGCAGCTGAAACTGCTATGTATGTAACAACAAAATGTGTTCAACTTCTTGGTGGATACGGATATACAAGAGAGTATCCCTTGGAAAGAATGATGAGAGATGCTAAAATAACCGAAATTTATGAAGGAACATCAGAAGTACAAAAGATGGTAATTTCAAGAGCTATTTTGAGATGATTGCATATAGATGAGGATTCTACTTTTAGCTATGTAATTAATCTCCAACTATAATTTAGCAAGATAAAGACTTAAATTGAAATAGAGGAGGATTAAAATGAAAAATGATGTAAATGACAAAGTTCCAAACAATTCTGAAGTTAACACTAAAGAGATGACGGAGGCTGAAAGAATTGAGAAGGACTTAAATGAAAAAGTAGGAATTAATATAGATTATGGTTCTTTGACATCAGCTAACATAATAAAATTTTTGGTATTTTCAGCAATAGGTGTATTCTTTTTCTTCTTGCCGATAATACCTCAAGAAGGCGGATCAAATATAGTGCCCATGGTATGGGTTGTAAATACATTTAAAGCTGCGGCGTCCGGCATAATTAATTACCTTGTATTAATAGTTTGTACGGGACTATCAATAACTTATACCGTAGGAAAAGTTACTAAAAAAGGATTTTTCGCTAAATTCCACGAAAAAGATGGTCCAGTAACAGGGTTATTATATTATCTATCAGCCGTGTTTGCTTTTATGCTTGTATTCAATGCAGGACCGGAACAAATACTGAATCCCGATGTTGGAGGACTTGCAATATCCTTAGCGGGAAGTACATTGTTCACAGTAACAATAGCAGGATGGCTTGTAACCTTTTTAACTGAATTCGGAATACTTGAATTTATAGGAACACTTATTGAACCCTTAATGCGTAAGTTATTCAGACTTCCGGGACAATCAGCGGTAGATGCGTTATCTTCCTTTGTTGCAGCACCTGCTGTCGGAGTTTTTATAACAAATAAACTGTACAATGAAAATGTATATACTGAAAGAGAATCAGCTGCTATAATGACAAACTTCAGTGTAGTATCACTTGGATTTTTTGCATTGCTTGTTTCCATAACTGACACACTTCACATGTATGGAAATTTAGTTTTGACATCACTAGTTGTTTCCTTCATCATGGCGGCAATAGTAATAAGAATTCCACCCCTTTCTTTCAAGAAAGATGTATATAAAAACGGGGTAGTTCAAACTAAGGAAATGAGAAAAGCCGGAAAATATGATTCAAAGATATTCAAAAAGGCTTTTGCAGCAGGAGCAACTAAAGCAAGAGGAACTGAATATTCAGTATTCATAACTTCAATAGCAGATGTAATATCTTTTGCCTTTAAAATTGTATCCTTTGTAGCTTCTCTAACAGTACTTTCTTTATTAATAAGTACCTATACACCCTTCTTTGACTGGATAGGAAAACCGATGGTTCCATATTTGAACTTATTAGGACTTCCCGACGCAACAGCGATTGCACCGTCAACACTTATAGGTATTTCCGAAATTGCACTTCCTGCAATGTTAATAGCAGGTAAAGAGATTGCTGAAGCGAGCATATTCTTCGTATTAGTTCTTTCAACAGTACAAATCATATTTTTCACAGAAAGTGCCAATGCTATGCTTCAATCAGATAACGATTTATCTTTTGCAGATTTAGTAATTATATTCTTGATAAGAACAATAATAGCTGCTCCCATAGTGGCATTATTTGCAAAATTATTATATTAACTTATCG
>JAUNLL010000001.1:18632-49869 GCA_030532275.1 Peptoniphilus sp.
GAAAAAAATTTGAAATTCAAGTAATGTAATATGGAAAATCCAAACCCCTATTACATTACTTGAAGAAATTTAATCAAGCGAGGAGGAATGAAGACATGAAAAAAGCTCTTGAAGGAATCAAGGTTCTTGACTTTACAAATGTACTTGCCGGCCCATTTTGTACTGCTAATTTAGCAGATTTAGGAGCAGAAGTAATAAAAATCGAAAGACCGGGGTCGGGAGATGGAAGTCGTATTTTCGGACCATTTGTATACGATGAAGATGGAACCAAACAAAGCGGCTATTACATTTATGCAAATAGAGGAAAAAAAGGCATAACTTTAAATTTAAAAAATGAAAAAGCAAGAGAAATAATTTATGATCTTGTGAAAAAATGCGATGTTGTAGTAGAGAATTTCAGCCCTGGAGTAATGGAAAAACTTGGCTATTCCTATGAAAAATTTAAGGAGATAAATCCGAGCATAGTTTACTGTTCAATCTCAGGATTTGGACAAGTAAGTCCTCATAGAAATTTACCTGCTTATGACATAGTTGCACAAGGTAGAGCCGGAATGATGAGTATAACGGGATATCCCGACAATCCACCTGCAAGAGTGGGAAGTTCTCTAGGAGATATATCTGCCGGACTATATGCTGTTTTGGGTATAATGGTAGCTTTATTCCACAGAGAAAAAACCGGTGAAGGTCAAATGGTTGATATTGCCATGATGGACAGCGTATTTTCATTTATTGAAACCAATATAGTAAGACACACCATAGGCGGAATTGATCCTGTAAGAGTGGGAGCAAGACACCCACTTAGCGCACCCTTTGACATTTATAGATGTAAAGACGGTGAATACGTAATAATTGCAATAGCAAGTAACATTCACTTTAAAGTACTTTGCGATTTAATGGGAAGACCCGAACTTCCTGAAGATCCAAAATTTGATGAAGACTGGAATCGTTCAGATAATGACGTAGAACTCAAAGAAATCATAGAAGATTTTCTAAGCGACTACACACTGGATGAAGCAATAGATATGTTTCAAAAGAATCATATTCCATGCGGACCTATTTTTGACATAAAGAAAGCATGCCAAGATGAAAGTATTTTATCTAGAGAAATGCTTGTTGACATAGAACAACCAAAGGCAGGAAAGTTAAGAATAACCGGTAACCCGGTTAAATTATCCGAGACACCTCCAGATCCGAAACACCCTGCACCGCTTCTAGGACAACACACAGAAGAGATTTTAAAGGCGGAACTGGGATATACTGATGAACAAATTGCAAAACTGAAAGAGGATAAAGTTATTTAAGTTGTTTGTCTTAATAAATGCGTTATCATAAGGAAAGTTAACTTTATATAGAAAATCAATTGTAAAAATGAGAGGAGAATATTATGGATTTTAAGTACACAGAAGATCAAATTGAAATAAGACGTATGGTAAGAGAATGGGCTCAAGGAACTTTGGCACCAAGAGCAGAAGAAGTGGATAGAACACAAGAATTTCCATGGGAAAATGTAAAGGGACTTATGGAACAAGACTTAATGGGTATCGCATATCCTGAAGAATTAGGCGGCGGCGGAGCAGATCCTATTTCTGAAGCAATAGCAATGGAAGAAGTTACAGCAGCTTGTGCAGCTACCGGTTCAATTATGACAGGACATTATCTTGGATTTGACGCTCTTTATCTTGCAGGTACAGACGAACAAAAGGAAAAATGGTTAAGACCTGCTCTTGAAGGAGAAAAACTGGCAGCCTTCTGTTTGACAGAACCCGCAGGTGGTTCCGATCCTACAGCTACTCGTACAACAGCCACAGAAGATGGAGATTATTATGTACTTAACGGCACAAAGCACTTTATAACAAGTGGAGCTGAAGCTGATTTCTTAACAGTATTTGCCATGACTGATCGTTCAAAGGGAAGAGATGGACTTACTTGTTTTGTAGTTGAAAAAGGAACACCGGGAATGACTCCAGGAGCTTCTGATGACAAAATGGGTATCAGAGGAGCTCTTACTTGGGAAATGATTTTTGATAATTGTAGAGTACCTAAGGAAAACATAGTAGGAGAAGTCGGCAAAGGATACAGACTTGCTCTTGATGTAATAGACAGAGGTCGTGTAGGTATTGCAGCAATGTGTATAGGACTTTCTCAAAGAGCCTTTGACTTAGCTGTTAAATATTCAAAGGAAAGAGAAGTATTTGGACGTCAAATTTCAAGATTCCAAGGAATTGCATGGATGATAGCTGACATGGGTACTCAACTTGAAGCAGCAAGAATGTTGACATACTATGCAGCAGATATAAAAGAAACAGGCAAAGGATTCTCTAAGATAGCTTCAATGGCAAAACTTTTCGGTGCTGAATCCGCTCACCAAATAGTAACGACAGCTCTTCAAATTCACGGTGGATATGGATACATGAAAGACTATGAAATTGAAAGATTGTATAGAGATCAAAGAATACTGGAATTATTTGAAGGAACTTCTCAAATTCAAAGAATTGTAATTTCAGGACAAATTTTAAAAGACTGATAGTAATAGGATATAAAAGATAATTATCACTTTAAAGCAAGATGATAAATTTATGTCTTGCTTTAAAGTAGTTTAGGTAAATAAAAAATAAAAGGAGAGATTTCAAGTATGAAAATAATGGTTTGTATAAAAAAAGTACTTGATAACGCAATTGTCCCCAAAGTAGACGAAGAAAAGAAGAGCGTTGTAAATGCAAATGAAGAAACCATGGTAAGCCCCTTCGATCAACACGCAATTGAAGCAGCTCTTCAATTAGTTGAAAAAAACGGAGGAGAAGTAAGCGTTATATCCCTAGGTGATGAATCCAGCAAATCTGCATTGAAAATAGGATTAGCTATGGGAGCAGAACATGCTTACTTAGTTCATGACGAAAAAATAGAAGGAGATCCCGATGCTCACAACACTGCATACTTACTTGCAAAGGCTATAAAGAGCATAGGAGAGTTTGATTTAATTCTTACAGGTAAACAAGCGATTGATGCTGACGATGCTCAAGTTGGAGCACAACTTGCAGAACAACTTGATATACCTCAAGTGACATTTATAGAAGAAATCAGAGAAGTGACTGAAGACAGCATAGTATGCAAAAGAGTGGCAACTTTCGGAGAAGAAGTTATAGAAGCAAAACTTCCTGCAGTACTAACTTGTGAAAAATCACTTAACGAACCCAGATATCCTACCCTTAAACGTACAAGAAAAGCCAACAAAGCTGAAATTCCTGTACTGGATCTGGAAAAAATAGGAGCAGAACTTGAAGCACAACCTACATTAGTTAAGAAGATGTACACTCCTGCACCTAGAAAGGGCGGAGAAGTCTTCACGGGAGAACCGGAAGAAACAGCTGTACTTGCAGTTAAAAAATTAGTTGAAATCAAAGCTATATAAAGGAGGAATGTTGAGATGTCAAATACAAAAGTGTTAGTTTATTTGGAACAAAACAACGGTACAATCAGCGGTGCCTCCTTTGAAGTACTAAGTGGAGGAAGAAAGATTGCTGATGAATTATCAGTAGAACTTGGTGCGGTTTTATTAGGAAAGGGAATAGAAGAAAGCGCAAAGGAAGCTTTTAAATATGGTGCCGATAAAGTATTTGTTGTTGACAATGAAGTACTTAGCGCATACAGAAGTGAACCCTATGCCGTAGCATTAGAAGCAGTAGCTAAGGAACAGGAAGCTGAAATATTATTATTACCGGCTACACAAAACGGTAAGGATTTAGCTGCAAGAGTAGCTGCAAAATTAGGAACAGGACTTTCCTCAGACACTACAGCCATTAGACTAGAAGATGGAAAGATGGTATGTTCAAGACCTATTTACGGAGGAAACGTAATGATAGATCTTGAAACTCCTGAAAAAAGACCTCAAATGGCAACTATCAGACCTAACTCCATGGAAAGAGTTGAAGCTCCAAAGGAAGGCGAAGTAGTTAAGGTTGAAGTGGAACTTGTAGAATCTGATATTCGTACACAAGTTAAAGAACTTATTGAAAAAGCCGGCGGAGAAATCAGCTTAACAGATGCAGATATAATAGTTTCAGGCGGTAGAGGACTTGGAGATCCCAGCGGTTTTGATTTAATAAAACAATTGGCGGATACTCTTGGCGCAGCAGTAGGAGCATCAAGAGCAGCAGTAGATGCAGGATGGATACCCTATGAACATCAAGTAGGACAAACAGGTAAGACCGTTAGCCCGAAAGTGTACTTTGCTTGCGGTATATCAGGAGCTCTTCAACACATGGCAGGAATGAAAACATCAGATGTAATCGTAGCCATAAACAAAGACGAAGAAGCACCGATCATGAGCGTAGCTGACGTTGCAATAGTTGGCGACCTATACAAAGTAATACCTGTATTAATTGAAGAATTCAATAAATTATTTGAAAGCAGAAAGTAAGATATTTCTTTGAGAAAAAATTAAAATAAAAATAATTCAGCCACTTACCCTCTTTATTGTATAATAAAGAGGGTATTTTAATGTGCCGCTCATATCGAGGCAGATTTAAGGAAAAATTCTCAAGGTAGAAATCCAATAGGGAATAAAAGTTATCGATTGATATAACTATTGAAGATAAAATGCAAATCAGGAGGGTTTCAATGAAAAAGGCTTTTATAGCAATGATTTTAATGGCTGTATTTATGATTGCAGGCGGTGGTATTATCAGCATGGTGCTCACTTCTTTAATCGGTGGCGGAATAGAGCAAAGCTATATTTATCCGATTTATGGAGGGATAATTGCACTGACAGGCGTAGTTGTAGGAGTATCACAATCAATTATTGAGGAAATTAAAGATTTAAAAAAGTTATTGAAAAATGAAAACCGTTAAAAAACTCTTTGAATTAGAGATTTTAGAAAACTGATTTGATGATTCTTTAAATGGCAAAGTGAAAGGCTATGAGTTTAAATGCTCTTAGCCTTTTTTAATCTTGAATTTACGAAATCAAGCAATAAAAAAGACAGTAGCTTTTAATTTTTTATCGTCTTAAACTATTTAAAAGTCATATTCATCCTTATTTCATTTATAATCATAATTGCTTGTGATACTTTACCCGATAGAATTCCAGGTATTAAAATCCTTAGAATTTATAATTCATATGTATTGAAATTGGTACAGAGGGATTTGCCAATAACTATTGGAGATACTATAACTGCCGTGATTTATATTTTTTCTATTTCTACCTTAAAACTTGGTCAAATTGGTAGAAATTTTAAAGTATCCGAATAAATAAACAAAAAATATTAATACTATGAATGATATTGCCAAAAGAATATACGCCTCTTTTTTGCCTAATTCTTTTTCAATTGTATTTTTAATATCGTAATTTTTGTTATTCATAAATAATCCCCCCTCGTACTATAGATAACTTATTATGCTATAAATCAAATCTCTTACCAAGAATAAGACCAAAGACTTATTCTTAGTAACTGAATGGTACTTAAAGTTTAAAGGGTCTAATATTTAATTTCTCCATAGAGTTCTTCTGCGATTTTAACGGTGTCCTTGTCGAAGAGTACCAAAGTCGCATCCATGTCTTCTTCGGATAAAAAGGTTTTGATGGTGGATATGGCTATTTTCAGAGCTTCTTTCTTGGGATATCCGTAGACGCCCGATGATATTAAGGGAAAGGCGATGGATTTTAAGTTGTGTTTTTTGGCGAGTAGGAGGGAGTTTCTATATGCCGATGTCAAAAGTTCCTCTTCGCCATGCCTTCCGTCTTTGTAGATGGGACCCACTGTGTGAATGACGTATTTTGCAGGCAGGTCATAGCCCTTTGTAATCTTCGCCTGACCGGTTCGGCAACCCTTCAGTCCTCTGCACTCCTCCAGGAGTTTGTGCCCTGCAGCTCTGTGGATGGCTCCGTCCACCCCTCCGCCTCCAAGCAGGGATTCGTTGGCGGCATTGACTATGGCATCTACTTTCAATGTGGTTATATCATCTTTTATTATTTTAAAGGGCATAATATCCTCCTTAGAAAAATTTCCCCACAAGGGGGAAATGAGTTTATTTTTCTGTATTTATATTTTCTTTTACTTGAGAAAGCAATTCCTCTGCTGATATATTGAAGAGTTTTGCTATGGCGATGAGGTTCGACGTGCTGGGATCGCTTGTGCCGTTCTCCCATTTGCTCACTGCCTGTCTTGACACTCCCAAGGTTTCTGCGACGAATTCCTGCGTCATCTTATTTTCAGTTCTGTATTTTTTCAGAACTTCTCCCAAGGATTTCTTGGCAGTATCCTTTTCCTTTCTAACTTCTTGTGAGTTGATGTACTTTCTTAGAGCCTTGATTATATTTACAATTAAAACTAAGAGAAGTATTCCAATTGCGATATAAAAAATTATGATAAGTAGTGAAAATCCTGTAATAAATCGCATAATAACACCTCCTTCAAGTTTTATTATATAAATTCAAGGAAGAGAGTCCACCGACTATTTGTAGATTTTAGGTTGCCTTCCGGTTGCATCAGTAAAGGTAGTCGGGTTCCGGGATTTCCATCTTGGGTTCTTGAACCATGTCCGTAAACCAAGAGGGTGTTCCGTGGGTCAGATCGTCCTTTAGTATCTCTCTGTACTCTTCGTTGTTCAGTCTTGTTCCCTTTAAAAATTCTCTGTAAGAAAATACTGCTCCACGTCCCATGTGAAGTTCGTCTCCTATGGGATAGATGACGTATATTTCATAGGCGGGACCCACTGCTGCATGCAGATATTCACCTTCGGGTATATTGGCGCTGTTGCCCACCACCTTCATCAAATCGGAAACTATTGCCATATTTCTGTCATTTTCATCTATTAAGCTCCAGTATGTGGAATAGTCATTGACAAAGTTGATGGAAATTGCTTCCATTGCTCCGCCGATGTAGTACAGTTCTAAGTATTCATCTTCTGTGAGAGGTTCATTGTTCAATTCCTTTATGCTGATGTCCCTTAGCATGTCGCACAAATTTTTAAAATATTCTAAATTTACGACATCGGTGTCGGTGAGTAAATTTTTCAGTTTTAAATTTTCCATGGTGTATTCAATGAGCCAGGAGAGTTTTTCGTAGACCTTAACGTTGGGTTCCACATAGGATTTGGGGAATTCGTCATATCCTCCTCCGCCCATTTCAGCCATTACTTCCTTGCCGTAGAGTACGGTGTCGTGCTTGAGTTCTGCATAGGAGCCAAGGGCGGAGTTGAGTTCCTTTTTGTTCCAGTCGTCATTTCTCATAAATTTCGGATAGCCTTCACCGTAGTCGCCTTTAAATTCTGAAAGGGTCCACATCCAGCCTCGATAGAGGTTTTTCATCCAGTCCCTGGGAGTCATTAGTGATGCTCTTTCCGTTGTTTCCTGCAATTTTTCGGGATATTTATCCCAAAATGAATTGTATTCATCGGCAAGTTGCATCTCTTTTGCTGTTTTATTTCCCATTACCGCCATTACGTCCAAGCCGTTGTAAATAGGTCTTTTGGAAGGAATGTTCACATCCACCAGTTGTTGCATCCAAACAGAGTCCATTACTGCACGTTGCGGCATGAATCTGAAGGATCTTCCCAAGAATGTCCCGATTGTTGGGAGGTCAAAATTTTCTAAATTTGCATATACTGAATCCATTTCACTCATGATTTCATTGAGGTCGGGATCTTTGCCGTAAACTCCATAGAGCAGTTTTGCATACTCTCTGGGTCCCAAGTCGTCGGCGCCATCCACTAGGAAGTTCATGGGGTCATAAATATCAGTGTATAGTTTGAAGGAGTCCTGATTGGCAAAGATATCGTGGGATATGAGCATTGCCATGGCTGTTAAGTCTTCACGTCTGCTTCCTTCGATTTTTTCATAGAATCCGCATTGGCCGAAGTACATCACCGCTTTGAAATATTTTTGCAGAGTTTCAGATTTCGTATAGTGTCCTCTGGGTTTAAATTGTGAATAGTCCAAAATTGTTTCTAGGATTTCCGATTTGCTTCCCGAGTGAGAATTTATTTTTTCCACTTCACCACGGGCGAGTATATAGGCTTCTTCGGGCATATTTTCTGGCAGATCTTCTCCTAGGATAAGTTGTGCAGTGCCGAAGAAGGCCGAATTTCTAAGGGCAAGGCGTTTTACCTCTTCATCGGTCAGATTTTCGTAAGTTGTGATGGATGCTTCGAGCATATGACCATTTAACTCAATGAGTTTGTCAAAGAGAGTGTTTTCTTCTAAATTTTTCAAAAAGTTGTCATAGAATATATGGTATATGTGTAAGACTGAGTCCGTCGTAATGAAGGAGGGCAGTATTTTATATTCGTTGTCCTCATAGATGAAAAACATCTGCTCGCTTAAAGGACTGCCTAAAATTCCGCCGGTGGTGTCCAAGGAAACAGGAGAGATAAAAAAGTTCGACTTCACCAATTTATCCACCTGTTCTTCGGTGAATTCTCCGAAGTTTTGCAAGTTTACGACGTTGGATAAATCCGGTGCCACGTCATAATCTGCCACCTTGGGAGAAAATTCTCTTTCGTTGAAGGGAACGTCTACGGTGTAGTCAAATTCATCTAAAAATTTCAAATCCTCTTCATTTATAGTAACACTTTCTGCCACTTCGGGTTCTTCAACGGGAGTTTCAATAGGCTCCGGAGCTTCTTCCTCTGTGCATGCACTCAGGGATAGCATGGCAAAAACACATATGTATAGCAATATTTTTTTCAAATTATTCACCTACTTTTATAATATCATTTTCTAAATATACCGATCTTCCATCTATTTTTAATTGACCTTCCTCTTGGAAGGATTTTAAATTTTCATAATTATCGCTTTTGTACTTGATGTTGAATCCGAAACCGTTCCATGTGTAAGCTGCTATTCTGTTGGAATTGTCCTCATTTTTTTCGAGGGTGATTATTTCGTCTATGCCGTCACCGTCCATGTCAAAGAGTTTAAAATCTTCATGAGGGCGAGAAAACTTGGATATTCTGAACTTTGCTACAAGTCTTTTCTCCTTGAAATCTAAATTGTATGTAAAGCATCTCTTTGCCATGATTTTATGATGGGGAGTTTTTTTGACTACACCCAAGGCTATTTCACAAATACCATCTCCGGTGAAGTCTCCCAACTCTATTTTAAAGGGCTCTATCTCCGAGAGATCTCCCTGATATAGCACTTCAGGTTCTTCAGCAAGACTTATAATTTTGATAACACCTCCCTTTCCCGAAATTTTTTTGATTATAAAAGCCGCTTCATGTATTCCGTTGCCGTCGATGTCGGCTATGTCAAAATCGAGGATGTTTCCATCTCTATGTAGAATTTTTTTGTCCTTTGAAATCTCAGAGCCGGTGATACCGGTTTTTATGTGGTATCCCTTAAGATCATGATGAGATTTTCCAAAGGACGATGATATAATCATCAATAAAATAAGAAGCACAATTAGCTTTTTCATGATTAAATTATATCATAGCAAAGGGAATAGTCCCACATTGGAAGGAGTTAAAAATTTTTAAATTTATAGTATAATATAGCTGAGGTGTAAAATGATAAATTTCAACAAATACGGTAAATTTTTAGAAGATGAACCTTTAAATAAACACACGACTTTTAAAATTGGCGGAAGAGCGAAGGGCGTTCTCATTCCCGATGATGAGCAATCTTTAATAGGGGCCATAGGGGATGCCAAGGAACAAAATATTGAATATTTCATCATGGGTAACGGCAGCAATGTGCTGGTGGATGATGCAGGGTATGACGGTCTTGTCATAATTTTAAAATCCACATTGAACAGAGTGGAAATCCGCGGTGCTGAAGTAAGTGCAGGAGCGGGAATCAGCCTTAGAGAACTGGCAAATATCGCATTGGACAATTCTCTTTCAGGGCTTGAATTTGCCCATGGAATCCCCGGCTCTTTAGGCGGAGGCGTGATAATGAATGCAGGAGCCTACGACGGAGAACTCAAAGACGTCGTAAAAAGCGTTAGGATTTTAGATGAGAATTTAGATATTAGGGAACTGACCAATGAGGAGATGAAGTTTGCCTATAGAAACAGCGTGGCTCAAGAAAAGGGATATGTGGTGCTTTCGGCAACCTTTTCTCTTCGCAGGGACAAGTCAAAGGAAGAGATAAGGGAGAAGATGGAGGATTTTTGGCAGAGGAGAAGTTCAAAGCAACCCTTGGAATATCCTTCGGCAGGCTCCACCTTCAGAAGACCCAAGGGATATTTTGCGGGCAAACTCATAGATGACAGCGGACTTAGAGGTGCAAGGCACGGCGGTGCCATGGTCAGTGAAAAACACTGCGGTTTCGTAATAAATTCAGACAATGCAACTTCCAAGGACGTCAAGGAACTAATTGAGATGATACAAAAAATAGTGTACGATAAATACAAGGTAAACTTAGTCTGCGAAGTTAAATTTATTGGAGGATGAAATGGAAATTCTTGTAATTACAGGCATGAGCGGAGCGGGTAAATCCAAAGCCTTAAATCAATTGGAGGATTTGGGTTATTTTGCCATGGACAATTTACCTCCTCAACTGCTTCCTAAATTTGCGGAGATAGCATTGGCATCAAATTATGTGGACAAGGTATGCGTCGTTGTGGATGTGCGAAGCGGGATGTTTTTTCAGGACTTTTCGGAATCCCTTGCGGAGATGAAAAAACTCAACTTCAATTACAAGATACTGTTTTTAGATGCCGATGAAGATGTGATAATAAACAGGTACAAGGAACTAAGGCGTCCTCATCCCTTGAGCAAGTCCATAGTCAGCGGTTATAAAAAAGAAAGAGAACTCTTGAAAAATATCAAGGCCAGAGCGGACTATACAATAGACACATCGAATCTTGCAGATAAAGATCTCAGGGAAAAATTAATAGAAATTCTTGGAATGGAAAATGACGGGATGTTAAAGGTATCTCTTTGCTCCTTCGGATTTAAAAATGGAATACTTTTAGATGGTGATATGGTCTTCGATGTGAGATTTTTGCCCAATCCTTACTACATTGAAGAGCTTCGCAACTTAAACGGAGAAAATGAAAAGACCAGGGATTATGTCCTGAGCAAGGATGTAACTCAAAAGTTTCTGGACAAAGCCACGGATATGTTGGAGTTTTTAATACCCAACTACGCAAAGGAAGGGAAGAGCATATTGGTAATAGGAATAGGGTGCACGGGCGGATTTCACCGTTCGGTGGCAATAGCAAATGAGCTCTACAATATTTTAAGTGCTAAGGGGTACAATGTATCCGTAAGCCATAGAGATGTGAACAGAAATTGAAAAAAGTAGCGATAATAGGTGGTGGAACGGGTATAAGCACCATCATAAAGGGAATAAAAAAATACAATTCAAATATTTCAGCCATAGTTTCCATGGCCGACGACGGAGGCGGTTCGGGAATATTGCGAAACGACTTGGGCATGCTTCCGCCGGGAGATGTGAGGAACTGCCTTGTGGCATTGGCTAGCACCGAAGGTACCATGGAAAAACTGTTGCAGTACAGATTTAAAAGCGGCACTTTAAAGGGGCAGAACTTCGGAAATATCCTAATAGCAGCTCTCTATGAAATATACGGAGGTTTCGACAAGGCCTTAAATGAGTTGGAAAACGTCCTTAGCATCAGCGGCAAAGTAGTCCCCGTAACCTACGAAAATATTCACTTAGTGGCTGAATTTGAAAATGAGGACAAGTGCATTGGAGAATCCATAATTCCCAAGATGGCATACAAATTGGACACAAAGATAAAGAGGGTGGGACTGTTTCCCAAAACACCCTCTGCAAATAGGGATGCCTTGAAAGTCATCCAAGAAGCGGATTTGATAATACTGGGACCGGGCAGCCTTTACACTTCCATAATCCCCAATCTGCTGGTCGAGGGAATATCGGAGGCCATACAGCAGTCCAAGGCCAAGAAGATCTACGTTCAAAACATCATGACGGAATTGGGAGAAACTTTGGATTTTACAGTAAGAGATCATATAAAGGCCATAACGGATCATTCCTATGAGGGCATTTTAGATGCAGTTTTGATAAATGATGCGGAAGTATCGGAAGATATGAAGCATAAATATATACAGGCTTCAAAATCCACGGTAATAAAATTAGAAGAGAAGGATTTTGAGTATTTAAAAGAAAATAATATAGAGATTATCAGTGGAGATTTTTTGCAAGAAGAAGTAAGTGTAAGGCATGGTGGTGAAAAAATCGCCGTGGCACTTAAAAAACTTTCGTTGTTATAGAATGAGGTGTAAAATGAGAAAATACAGAAAAAGGGAACATTTGGAAAATTGCCTGAGAGCCAGCTATGAGGGCAATACTCTTTTTGAAGATGTTTTTATTTGTCACAGCTCTCTCTCGGATTTTGATTTCGATGAAGTGGATACAAGTGTGGAATTTTTAAATAAGAAATTGGATTTTCCCTTGATAATAAACGCCATGACGGGAGGAACGGATTTTTCCAAGCAGATTAACATCGATCTTGCGACCATAGCCAAAAAATTTAACATAGCCATGGCCGTAGGATCTCAAACCATAGTTTTTGAAGATGACGATATGGCGGATTCTTTTAAGTGTGTGAGAGAAATTGCAAGGGACGGTGTGATACTATCGAATCTTAGTGGCCATGCAACTGTGGAGGAGGCTAAAGGAGCCATAGACACCATAGAAGCCGACGGGATTCAGATCCACTTAAATCCTGCACAGGAACTTGCCATGGAAGAAGGGGACAGAAAATTTAAAGATGTGCTGTCCAATATTGAAAAAATAGTCAAGGGTGTCCATGTACCGGTAATAGTCAAGGAAGTGGGCTTTGGCATGTCTAAGCAAGTTGTCAAAAAACTCTACGATGTGGGAGTGAGATATGTGGACATCTCCGGTTTCGGAGGAACGAATTTCATCGAAGTGGAAAACTTGAGAACTCCCTACAACGATCTATCTGAACTCTATTCCTGGGGAATTCCCACAGCGGTGAGCATTGTGGAAGCGAAATCCCTTAAATTGGAAGATTTAAAAATCATAGGTTCAGGCGGCATAAAGACTTCTTTGGATTTAACTAAGGCCATTATCCTCGGGTCGGATATCGTGGGCATAAGTGGAGAAATTTTAAATTACCTGGCAAGAGGCGGACTTGAATATGCTGAAGAGTATCTTGAAAATCTGATTTTTAAAACCAAGATGATAATGCTTTTGACCAATTCCAGAACCGTTGCCGATTTAAAGAAGGCGGAACACAGAACAACCGGCAAATTAAGAGAATTGACGGAACCCAGATAGAATTAAAATTTAAAATAATCTGCATATTAAAAGTCTTAGCTTTAAGTTAAGACTTTTTTATGTATAAGTTAATAAAAGAATTAGAAGGGTATATTATCATACAAAGAGTAATAGGGAGGTTTTACTATGTATGATTTAATAGTTTTAGGTGGAGGACCTGCAGGACTTACTGCCGGAATTTATGCCGCAAGAGGCAAACTTAAAACTCTGATAATAGAAAAAGCTATGGAAGGCGGACAAATAAGCTCCACATCAGAAGTGGAAAATTACCCGGGGATCCTTGAAACGTCAGGAGTCGAACTGGGAATGGACATGAAGGAACAAGCTGAGAACTTCGGAGCTGAATTTATATATGAAGAAGTTTCTGAAGTGCAATTAGAGGGCGATGTCAAGAGAGTAGTGGGAAAAAATGGCACCTACGAAGCAAGCACAATTATAATCGCGACGGGAGCATCACCGAGGAAGATGCTATGTCAAGGTGAAGAACAGTTTGCAGGCAAGGGCGTTTCCTACTGTGCAACTTGTGATGCGGCATTTTATCAAGACTTGGATGTTTACATCGTGGGTGGAGGAGATGCTGCAGTGGAAGAAGCTCTATTTGTAGCAAAATTTGCAAAGAAAGTGTATATCATTCACAGAAGAGATGAATTAAGAGCCAGCAAGATTCTTCAAAGGAAGGCAATGGAAAATGAAAAGATCGACTTTATTTTTGACAGCGTAGTGGAAGAAATAAAGGGCGACAAAACAGTAAAGGGATTAGTAATCAGAAACATCAAGACTGGCGAAGTGCAAAACGTCAACGGCGACAAACCCATAGGAATTTTTGTATATGTGGGATATGATCCCAACACCGGACTGTTTGAAGGCCAAGTGGAAATGGACAGAGGTTATATCATAACGGACAGTGAAATGAGGACAAATATTCCAGGCGTATTTGCGGCGGGAGATTTGAGAGTCAAGTCTGTAAGACAGGTCATAACAGCGGCGGCAGATGGAGCCATAGCGGCAGTTAATGCTCAAAAATACGTCGATGAAAAAGCAGGAAACCTCTACGAAGGATTTGTGGAACAAAATAAGTAATTGAAATTTTTGTTTTTGTTTGCTATACTTAGTCTATATGTAGTGAATAAAAACGATGATGAGAAGCAGTAAATAGGAGAGATTTACAAGAGAGTTCCTGGTCGGTGTGAAGGGACAATCAAACCTGTTGAATCCGTCTTGGAGTTTTAAAAATTAAGTGAACCGTAAGGTTAATTAGGGTGGCAACGCGGGTCTTCTCGTCCCTTTCAGGGATGAGAGGACTTTTTTTATTGGAGGGAATATGTTAGATATTAAATTTGTAAGAGAAAATCCTGAAGTGGTAAAGGAAAACATAAGGAAGAAATTTCAAGATGAAAAACTTCCCCTTGTAGATGAAGTTATTGAGATTGACAAAAGGCTCAGAGAAGTAAAGACGACGGGAGATGAATTGAGAGCCGACAGAAATAAAACTTCCAAGGAAATAGGCTCCTTTATGCAAAAGAAAGAAGTGGAAAAGGCTGAGGAAGCCAAGGCAAAGGTAAAGGAAATAAACGAAAAATTAGTTGAACTTGAATCGGAAGAAAGACAGCTAACTGCCGACTTGAAGGAAAGGATGATGGTAATTCCTCAAATCATCGATCCCACAGTACCCCTGGGCAAGGACGACAGCGAAAATGTCGAACTGGAAAAATTCGGAGAACCTGTAGTTCCAGACTATGAAGTGCCCTACCATGTGGACATAATGGAGAGTTTTGACGGAATAGATTTAGATTCTGCAAGAAATACTTCCGGAGCAGGATTCTACTACCTCAAGGGCGATATTGCAAGACTGCACTCCGCAATTTTATCCTATGCTAGAGATTTTATGATAGACAGAGGATTTACATACTATATCCCGCCCTTCATGATAAGATCCGATGTGGTCACGGGAGTTATGAGCTTTGCGGAAATGGAAAACATGATGTATAAAATAGAAGGTGAAGACCTATATCTCATAGGCACGAGCGAACACTCCATGATCGGTAAATTTATAAACACCATAACCGAAGAGGAAAAAGTACCTCAAACTCTGACTTCCTACTCACCTTGCTTCAGAAAGGAAGTGGGAGCACACGGTATAGAGGAAAGAGGAGTGTATAGAATTCACCAATTCGAAAAGCAAGAGATGGTCGTAATTTGCAAGCCTGAAGAATCTCCCTACTGGTTCGAACAACTTTGGAACAACACCGTGGACTTCTTCAGATCCCTTGACATACCGGTGAGAACACTTGAATGTTGCAGTGGAGATTTAGCTGATTTAAAGGTGAAATCTCTCGATGTGGAAGCCTGGAGTCCAAGACAAAAGAAGTATTTTGAAGTGGGATCATGCTCCAACTTAGGAGATGCTCAAGCGAGAAGGTTGAACATAAGAATAAGGGGAGAAGAAGGAAACTACCTTGCTCATACTTTGAACAACACCGTAGTTGCTCCGCCGAGAATGCTCATAGCCTTTCTTGAAAACCTGCTTCAAGAAGATGGAAGCGTAAGAATACCAGAAGCACTTCAACCCTACATGGGCGGAATGACGAAACTCACAGTTAAGTAAGAGAAAAATTTTAATATTTCAGCATAAAATCCTTTGAGTGAGCCCTGCTCATTCAAAGGTGTTTTATGGTTAATTTTACTGATCAGTTATAAACTGTAAGTATGGGAGGAAGAATGAATTATTTAACCGTTGGAATAGATATAATATTTCCGGTATTTTTTGTTTTATCAGTGGGATATATTCTCAAAGTTTCAAATTTCATAAATGAAAATTTTTTGGATCAATGCACGAATTTGCTATTTTACATAGCGCTTCCTTTGAATCTTTTTTTAAGTGCACGAGATGCGCAGATTGAGAATTTTGATGTGAAGTATGCAATTTTCCTAGTGGGCGGTACAATTTTGTTGTACCTTTCATCTTGGTTCTTTGGCAGGTACTTCATAAAAGATAAAAACAAGCTGACAGCCTTTGTTCACTGTGCTTACAGATCCAATTTTGTATACATAGGAATTCCCATACTCAAGTACATAGACCCAAATCACAGTATGGAACCGGTGATCATTGTAATGGTATTTATACTCACTCTTTATAATTTGTTGGCAATAATACTGCTGACTTTTTATAGAGATGCCACCTTCAATATTAGAAGTTTTTTAAGACAAATATCAAAAAATCCCATGATAGTTTCCATATTGTTGGGACTTTTGGCCAAGTGGTTGAACCTTCACTTCTATGGTGGAGTGGAGTCCGGTATGGAACTTATATCCACTCTTGCTACACCTCTGTCCCTCATAATTGTGGGAGCATCTCTTAATTTTACAAGGGACAATTCCGACTGGGGTTTGATGTTTACTTCGGCCTTTATAAAGGTGGTGCTGGCAGGTGCGATAGCCACGCCCATAGCCTATTTTTTGGGATTTAACAGCGATCAGGTGTTGGTTGCCTATGTGCTTTTTTCCTGTCCCTGTGCAATAAATTGTTTTATTATGGCAAAGGGCATGGGATCGGATTATGAGTTGACATCGAAAATAGTCACGACTTCCTTTGTGATGGCTACATTTTCCTATGCCATAGGAATACCCTTTTTCAAATATCTGGGATTTTTGCAAATTTAATCAGTATAAAACAAGTTTCTTTACATTCTTAATTAAAACTGATATAATTTTAGTAATATAATATGATACCTTATTAAGAGTGGTGGAGTGAATGGGCACGATGAAACCCGGCAACCTGAAAGGTGCTAAATCCCACAGAGCTATTCTGGAAGATGAGGTTTTGATGTTTTCTCCAAGCTCTTTGGAGAATTTTTTATTGTGAAAAAGTCCGGCGGGAGTGAAGTCTTGATCGGCTTTTATGTAGGAGGGAAAAATTTGAAAAAAATATTTACGTCAGAGTCTGTAACTGAAGGACATCCCGACAAGGCATGCGATCAAATTTCCGATGCCATATTGGATGAAATATTGAAAAAAGATAAAAATGCCAGGGTGGCTTGTGAAACTCTTGCCACCACGGGATTGGTTTTAATCACGGGAGAAATCACCACGGAAACCTATGTGGATTTCACGAAGATAGTCAGAGATACTCTCAGAGAGATAGGATACACTCGTGCAAAGATCGGTTTTGATGCAGATACCTGTGCAGTATTGCCGGCAATCAAGGAGCAATCTGAGGATATCGCCATGGGAGTGGACAGATTTAAAGAGGGAAATGTAGATGAATTTGATTCCTTCGGAGCTGGAGATCAGGGAATTATGTTCGGATATGCCAGCGATGAAACACAATCCTACATGCCCATGCCAATCTATCTTGCACATAAATTGGCAATAAGACTTGCGCAGGTGAGGAAAGAAAAGATACTTGACTATCTTAGACCTGATGGCAAGACGCAAGTTGGAGTTGAATATGAAGGCAATAGGCCTGTGAGAATTGAAAATATAGTCGTATCCACTCAACATAACGAAAAAGTGCAAATCGAACAAATAAGAGAAGATATAGAAAGAGAAGTAATATCTGAGATAATTCCTTCAGGTATGATGGACAAGGACACGAAGATCTACATAAATCCCACGGGCAGATTTGTAAAGGGAGGCCCCATGGCAGATGCTGGACTTACGGGCAGAAAGATAATCGTCGATACCTATGGTGGAATGGCAAGACACGGTGGTGGAGCTTTTTCGGGAAAAGACCCGACGAAGGTGGACAGATCCGCAACCTATTATGCCAGATATATTGCAAAGAACATAGTTGCAGCAGGACTTGCCAATAAATGCGAGATAGGACTTGCCTATGCCATAGGAGTTACAAGACCCATATCCATCTATGTGAACACCTACGGCACAGGAGTGCTTTCCGATGCGGAACTTATGAAAATAGTTGAGGAAAATTTCGATGCAAGACCAGGTGCCATAATAAAGCACTTCGATCTATTCAGACCTATTTACAAACAAGTTGCAAGCTACGGGCATTTCGGAAGAGATGACTTAGATTTGCCTTGGGAAAAAACGGACAAGGTGGAAAAACTTAAAATATTCGTATGATTACAGAGAGCTTGTCTCTCTGTAATTTTTGTAGAATTAAGGGAGCAGATTAATGATAGAGATCAAAGGAATCATTGAAAAAATCATATATAGAAATGAGGATAACGGCTACACCGTGGCACGCATGAATTCCGAAGATGAAGACTTTGTAGTGGTGGGAAGCTGCGCGGAGATGGCAGAGTCCATGGAATATGTGTTGAAGGGTGATTTCACCTTTCACAAAAAATACGGAGAACAGTTTCAATTTGAAGATATAGAAAGAATTTTGCCCCAATCCTCCACGGAGATAATAAAGTATTTGTCGGGAGGAGTTTTTCCCTATATCGGAGAAAAAACCGCCAAGGCAATATACGATACATTTAAGGAAGACTCTCTTGAAATCATTGAGGAAAGTCCCGACCGATTGTTGGAAGTAGAGGGAATCGGCGAAGTAAAACTGGCAAAGATAAAGGAGAGCCTGCACAGAAACAGAGGTCTTAGGGATCTGATGCTCTTTTTGAGCAAGTATGACATAGGCAATTCCTACGGCATGAAAATATACAAAGAGTATGCTGAGGAATCCATAAACATCATAAGGGAAAATCCCTACAAATTAGCAGAGGACATAAGGGGAATAGGATTTAAAAAGGCCGATGAAATAGCCTTGAAACTGGGTTCAATAGATCGAAGTTACAGATTAAGAGCCGCTCTTAAATACACTTTGTTCCAAGCTGCCTTTGAAGGGCACAGTTTTCTGCCGCAGAAGGTACTGATCAAGAACACGATGAAATTAATCGATGCAAGGGAAGAGGATTTAGCCAAGGAAGTTATTAATTTGACCTTGGATGACAGATTTTTCATCGAGAGAACAGCGGAAGATGAAGTCAATTGTTACTATGCGCCCTACTTGAGAGCTGAAAATTACATCAGCGGAAAGCTGTGCAAGATGCTCAATTATAAATATGACAAGATTGAAAACATCGAAGAGTTGATTGAAAGGGTTCAGCAAAGACAGAATATAAAATTTGCCAAAAGACAATTGGAAGCGGTGAAGGCCACTGCGAACAACGGAGTGCTGATAATTACCGGCGGACCGGGAACGGGTAAGACGACCACCTTAAAGGGAATAATAGAAGTCTTTGAACTTTTGGATATGAAGGTAAAACTCACAGCACCCACGGGCAGGGCTGCCAAGAGGATGAAGGAAGCCACATCAAGGGATGCCATGACCATTCACAGACTTCTTGAATTGGGATTTGCGCAAGAGGAAAATATAAATTACGACTATGAAGATGAAAAAATTTTAGATTGTGACGTGCTCATAATCGACGAAGTTTCCATGGTGGACCTCATACTCATGAACAGACTGCTCCATTCACTGAAAGACGACACCAGATTGATACTGGTGGGAGATAAGGATCAGTTACCCTCCGTGGGAGCGGGCAATGTGTTATTCGATCTCATTGAATCTCAAGTCGTACCCACCGTTAATCTCGATGAAATTTTCAGACAGTCGGAAGAATCCATGATAATAAAAAACGCCCATCTCATCAACAAGGGAAAGATGCCCATACTCACCAATTCAAAGGATTTTTTTATGATAGGTGAAAATATAGAGGCGAAAAGCGCCGATGTGATTTTGGACTTGGTAAACAGGAGATTGCCCGACTACTACGGAGTGGACAAGAGGGATATACAAGTTCTGTGTCCCATGAAAAAGGGCAATGTGGGAGTTCTGAACCTAAATAAAAGACTGCAAAGCATTTTAAATCCCCAGGGGGCACAGATAAAGTACATGAATGAAATCTTCAGAGTGGGAGATAAGGTCATGCACATCAAGAACAACTACAATTTAGAATACAAAATAGAATCCGACTTCTACATTGAAGAGGGCGAAGGAATTTTCAACGGAGATATTGGATATGTGGAAAAAATAGATGAGGAAGAGCAAGAGGTCTTCGTTCGATATGACGATGTTAAATTGGTGAAATACGAATATGAGGATTTAGACGAGTTGATGCTCGCCTATGCCTGCACCATCCACAAATCGCAGGGATCGGAATTCGGCATAGTCATAATTCCCGTTCACTTTGCACCGCCCATGCTGCTCACAAGGAACCTGATTTATACAGCCGTCACGAGAGCGAAAAAAATAGTGGTCTTGGTGGGAAATACAAAGTATTTAAAACAGATGATAGACAATAATTTAATCTCCAAGAGATATTCGAATTTAAAGGAAAAGTTGATGAGAAATGATCTATTCAGCTGAATGCTGTTT
Source organism: Peptoniphilus sp. (assembly GCA_030532275.1). GTDB lineage: Bacteria > Bacillota > Clostridia > Tissierellales > Peptoniphilaceae > Peptoniphilus_E. The sequence continues at coordinate 39,203 of JAUNLL010000001.1, forward strand.
TTGTGAAAGTAAGGAAATATTCAAATTTAACCTGTGCGAAGAATGTTATTCTCACTTGAATTTAAATGTGAAATTCAACACTTTGTTGTCCAATGTAGATGATATTGTCGTAGCTATGCAGTACAATAAAATAGTGCGAGAAATCATGTGGGATTTTAAATTTAGAGATAAGGTGCATTATTATAGATTTTTTGCCGATATCATGAGTGAAAAACTCTTTGAAAACAAACTCTCCAAGGAATACAAAGACCTATGTTATGTGCCCATGCACAGAGCCGATGAAAGGGAGAGAGGCTATAATCAGGCAAAGCTCATTGCAGAGGGCATATGTGACAACACCATGATGAACCTCCTCCATGTTGCGGAAAAACACAGAAGAACGGCGGAGCAAGTCAAGTTGAAGGAATTTGACAGAATAATGAATATAAAGGATGCCTTCAGCATAGTGGAAGATGTGCCTGAGAACATAATAATTGTGGACGACGTAATAACCACAGGCTCGACTGTCAATGAACTTGCGGGAGTTTTAAAGGGCGGAGGAGCAAAAAAAGTAGCCGCATTGATAGCGGCGACACCTTCTATTCTGTGATGAAGTTTTTAAGTACCGATTCGTGCCTGGGCCAGTTGTTGGTGCTTTTAAAGTGGCTCATTGAAAAGAGCGTGGCATTTATCTCAGCGCCAAGTAGCACGACTATGGACATTATCCACATCCAGACCAGCATGACTATGATCCCTCCCAAGGAGCCGTAGGTCACGCTGTAATTGCTGAAATTTATCACATAGTAACCGAAGAGTTTAGATGAAAACAAACAGGCAACTGTGGCAAAAATAGCACCGGGAATCACGGACTTATAGTTTATTATGGATTTCACTTCACCGGAGGGAGCTATCCTGTATAGAGATGTGAAGGTCACCACCATGTACAATATGGGGATTAAGAGCCCCAGCAGAGCGATTATGGACTTGGTATGCTCCTGAAGCGGAAGATACTTCGACAGTGTACTTATTATCAATTCACCGAAGATCTGCGTCAAAAACATGAGCAATATCATCACTATCAGCGCCAAGGTAAAGAGCAGGGCAATTCCTCTCAATTTAAAAAAACCTCTCCTGTCTTTAAATCCGTAGGCGAAGCTTATATTTTTAATCAGCTTGTGCACTACGTTAGATGCCGTATAAAGCCCCATTATGATGGAGATGGAGAACAGACCTGAAGAAGAGGCTCGACTTATCTCTCCAACAAAACCGTAGGCGATCTTTGCAATATCTGCAGGCAGGTAGTTGAGCATTTCAATGAGCTGATCCGATTGAAGCACATCGGTAAAATTGATGGCATTTAGCAGTGCTATTAGGAAGGGAAAGACCGATAATATGCTAAAATATACTAAGGACGCCCCCATATCTGCTATTCTGTGTTCGCTAAATCGGTAAAGAAGTTTATCGAAAAAAATAATCCAATTTGTATTTCTATTTTCATATAAAAATTTTTTAATAGATTTCATAAATTACCTCGATGAAATTATAACATAGAAGAAACTCAAATAAAACAAGGAGCAAAAATGAATTATAATATTTTGGTTTGTGATGATGAAAAAGATATTGTATACGCCTTGGAAATTTACTTAAAGGCTGAAGGCTACAATGTGTTCAAGGCCTATGACGGAGAAGAGGCTCTCGAAGTCTTGAAAAAGGAACAAGTGCATCTGTGCATAATGGACTTGATGATGCCGAAGATGGACGGAATATCGGCCATACTTAAAATACGCAATGACTACAATATACCCATAATAATACTTTCCGCAAAGTCGGAAATTACCGATAAGATAATCGGATTAAACGTGGGAGCCGATGACTATATAGTCAAACCCTTCAATGCCATAGAATTGATCGCCAGAGTAAATTCTGTAATAAGGAGATTTATGAAGCTGGGTTCCGCAGAAATCGAACAGGGAATTTATACAGCGGGCAGAGTTACCATAAAGGACAATTCCAAGGAAGTCTATGTAGACGGCAAACCCATAGCCTTGACACCCTACGAATATAAAATACTTCTACTGTTGGCAAAAAACAAGAACAAGGTTTTCAGTTCTGAAGACATCTATAAAGAAGTATGGGAAGAGGAAGCCCACGACGTGAAAAAGATCATATCTGTCCACATATCTCATCTGAGGGACAAGGTGGAGATCAACTCCAGAAAACCTGATTTAATAAGATCCATTTACGGAATGGGATATAAAATATCAGAGGATTAAATGAAACTGTTCATCTATTTGAAATCACTCTTAAAAAAATTCTATAAATACGCCTTCGATCATGAACTCTTGGAACTGTTGCTCATGAATCTTCTATTGGTCTGCGGACTCATAGCTGGCAGGAGAGGATACCACTTTGCCTTTTTTGTGTTTTCAATTGTAGTTGTACACAGGATAAGGAGGGGGGATTTTTTAGAGTCCTTCTTCACCTACAAGCTATTTCTAAAATCCGGAGAGAATTTCATGTTTTTGTTCTTTGCCATGTTCAACGTGTTGATGCTCATAACCCTCTTTGTGGTGTACTATGATGAATTTTCAACCTTTGTCATCATATTCACCTTCAGGCTCATATTCAAGGGTGAAAACATTAGAGTTCAGAATTACCTGTTGAATTCCTTCATTGACGATCTGTACAACTGGGGAGAAACGGAGGATTTGTCCATACTCTACGACAGAGATACGAAGAGAAGTGTGGAGAGATTAAAATCCATAAGAGAGGACTTGTTCAACAGCGTAAGGGAAAAGATGGATGTGGACTTGCTCAAGACACAGCTGATCACCAATGTATCTCCCGACTTGAAAACTCCTCTTACATCCATAATAAACTACACGGATTTCCTTTCCAAAAAGGATGTCATGGACGATGAGGCCAAGAGATATATAGATGTGCTGGGCAAAAATTCCACAAGGCTGAAATCTCTCATAATAGATTTGATATACGCATCGAAGATATCCAGCATGAATGTAAGTGTGGAAAAGAACTTTATAGAATTCAACGAATTGGTGCTTCAAATATATGGAGAGGTGGACAGCGGATTTGAGGAAAGGAATTTGGAGTTTAAGTACGAATACGACGATGAAGAAATCATACTGTATACTGACGGAAATATACTATCGAGAATTGTGCTCAATCTAATGTCCAACGCCTACAAACATTCAAAGGAAGGCACGGTCGTCCACTGCAAGGCGAGCAACTATGAAGACCACATAGTATTTGAGATGGAAAACACCTCCGATAAGGAACTCAATCTCAAAACTGAAGACTACTACGAGGAATTGGTAAAGTCGGATAAATCAAGAAAAAGCCCCGGATCAGGGCTTGGAATTTATATAACTAAGAGTTTAATTGAGTTGTTAAAGGGCGATTTTAAAATAAATATCGACGACGATCGGTTTATCGCCACCTTTGTCCTATACAAGGATGAAAATTAGATGTAGTTGTTCAGATTGATGACATTTTCAGGACTGTAATTGTGCTTGTAGTAACTGTATAGGTTTTTGCCCATGGAAGTGAATTGCACATGGTCCTCAGAGCGAGAAAGAGCAGTTGTATCCTCAAGGAGATTCAACAAAAATGAAGATTCTCCCTCGTCATCTAGATCTGCAGTTTTCACAGAGCCTTTGTCCAGCTCTGAACAGATGGAATAGAGAGCGCGGTAATACCTGGACAGGGTTCGATTATTTAAAAATGCACTGAGGAAATTTTCCTTTAGCAGATAGTGTATAAACAACGCCAACTGCTCCCTTGAATCCATGACCAGGAATCTGTTTAATTTGTTCTTGAAGTGCAGATCTTTGCCCTGAATCTCAATCATATCCTTGATGTGCAAAAAATTGAAAAAGAAATTCACCAGGGGATAGTGGTTTTGATTGGGAACTTTCACATCCTTGATGGGTTTTATATTTAAAGATTCAGCTATGCTCTTGAGGCTTTTTGCCGTGAGAGTATTTTTTTTCGAAATAGTCACATCCTTCAAGTTCAAGGCATCTAAAAAGGTGAGAAATTTTTCCATCAATTTGAAATCTTCAGGTTCCTCTATGTATTCCAGTATATTTTCGTCAAAATAAAAGCCCTTTACGGAATCCTTCAACTTGCTCAGATATATGAATATATCCTTTACCACTTCGCTTAATTCATCGTAGGGTTTTTGAAATCTGTCGGAGTATTTCAGTGCGAACTTGTAGTAATTTCTCACGGACATCAGCACTTCCTTGAACATGGAATCGGTGTACATAACTCCCTTTTCAGCAGCCTTTAGAAATACGTTTCTGAAGCTGAAGTTTTTGAAATGGGAAAAGCTGTTTTTTTTCAGCAAATTTGAAGATTGATATAACAAATTGAAGTCAAATAAAATTCTGTCCTCATCTACGGAGTACTTGACGACGGAGTATTGACAGTATTTTTCAAATATTTCCAAATCCTCTGCAGAGAAGAATATTCTTTTTATATCAAATTTTTCTTTTTCAAAAATTTTTTCTTCTTCTATCTCCACAAGCTCTGTAAGGCTCAAAGTATAGGCAAATAATATGTCGGGAAATTTAGATTTTAATATTTTTTTAGTCCCCTCAAAGTCTTTTTTTCTTTTGTATTCGTGAAATTTAGGTTCCTTGATCAGCATGGCCCTAACAAAATCTAAAAATATGTCCTTATGCAGACTTTCCAATAGGTTCATCTCTATAAGCAGAAATTCATATCCGTCTATAACTACAACTCTTGCAAATAGGCTGTCCCCTTCGCTGTAATCCAGATCTTCATTGTAAATTTCATATTTTTTTTCTAGAAATTCATCGTAGACGGTCATGCTCCTATCGGATATTTCAGAGATGCTTAACAGCGTGGGATAGGAGTCTATAAGCCCCTTTGATATGGACTTTATATAGTCCCTGTTGAAGATATCGGGATATAGGCGGGATAGAAAATTTCTGATGTTTTCTTCACTTCTGTTCAGATCAAGAGCCAGGTAAATTTTTAAAAGATCCTTTCCCCTTATGAGTTCAAGAAATTTGGACACATCGTCATCGGTGGGTTCTAGATTTATATACTTAGGCAATGCATTGATGAAATTCTGTGCTACCAGCAGTTTGTTGAGGGCGACTAACAGTTTTGTTTCACTCATAATCATATTCTCCAATTAATTTATCTACGGCTGAAAGTTGGGCAATTATCTCCATAATGTGAAAATTACAGATGGAGTTGAGATCTCCCTCCAGATTTCCCGGTTGTAAAATTTTCAGGTGTAGGTAGTTTTCAATGGTTTTTTTGTTGGCGTTAAGTACTTGCGGCCTGTATTCTACGGATTTTAGAATTTGAAATCTCCTATTTATATCCTCAAAGGTATTGATTATTTCCTTTGCCGATACAAAGTCCTGCTCCACATGACCGGGAGTTTTTTGTTCGGATATCAGCGTGTTGTAAGTCTTGAGCAGCTTGGCGTAGGATTTTTCCATACTGTCCATGGAGTGTTTTTCGGCCACGATGAACTGCACCAAGAGTTTTTTGAAGTTTTCACTTACTTCCTTAGCCTCGATTATAAAGGACTCGAAGATATTGGGCATTGATATCAGGAAATTTATCACCACAGATACAACTATACCCAAAAAAGTTCCCAGCACACGATTTATCCCGTAGTTCAATGAACCGCTCTTAGTTGTATAGGAAGCTATGAACACGATGCAGGAAAGAGAAATCATGGATTTCATGTTGAAAATTTGAAGCGAGTAAATGATTATAATTATTCCCAGACCTGCCAAGAGAGGCGAATAAATTTGCTCTATGGGAATTGTGCTGAATATATATCCCAGCATCACGCCGAAGATCGCAGTGAAGATTCTCTTTCTCACATCGGCGAAACTTTCCGATATGGATGCCTTCATGGTGGTTATTGCGGCAATGGCTGTGAAAATAGGGGTGTTTAAATTAAAAAACATGGACAGATACAGACTTACGGTCACAGCAAGAGAAGTCTTTACAGTGCGCATACCTATTCTTTTTTTTAGATTCAAATCTTTTATTTTTTTCATGATATCACCTATTTAGAGAATTATAACACAAAGCAAAAAAAATTCATCAACAAAGCTTTAACATCAAGAACATAAGGAAAATCAGTTTTCCACAAACTTATTAACATTATCCACAGTATAAATTATATGTAAAATTTGAATTAATATTTTATATAGGGGTATCAATATACTAAGTTAATATTGAGAGGGAGTGTTTATATGATACTTGATTTAGTTGGAAAAAACATCGATTTGACAGAAAGTTTAAAGAAACAGGCCACTTCCAAATTGTCGAAACTTGATAAATACTTTGATGAAGACGTGAGGGGCAGAGCTGTATTCTCAAGAGTAAAAAACAACGCTACAGTAGAGGTTACTATATTCTTGCCTGGCACAATACTTAGAGCGGAAGAGACTTCTCCGGACATGTTTACTTCCATAGATAAAGTAATTGATGTTTTATCAAGACAAACAAGAAAATATAAAACCAGACTTAAAAAGAGATATCAAGGAAATTCTGAAACCATAAGATTTGAAAACATATCCGATTTGGAAACTGATACTAAAGGCGTTGAAGAACCAAGGGTTGTAAAGAGCAAGATCTTTAACTTAAAACCCATGCACGAAGAAGAAGCAATTCTTCAAATGGAGTTGCTAAATCACAACTTCTTTGTATTCTTAAATGCACAATCGGATAGAATAGAGATTTTGTATAAGAGAAATGATGGAAACTACGGTTCCATAGAAGTGAATACAGTTGAATAATTTTAAAATTTAGAGAAATTCCGGCAGGGAGCCGGAATTTTTTTAATAAAAAAATAAAGGGCTTAGCCCTTTAAGATAATATGGTCGGGGTGAGAGGATTTGAACCCCCGGCCCCATGGTCCCAAACCACGTGCGCTACCAAACTGCGCTACACCCCGACAATGTTTACTAATAAATTATAAAAGTATAATTGAATTTTTACAAGTATCATTTATAATAATCTGACTGCTGTCCTTTGAACCGCAACTTATTATAACAGAGAAAAATATTAAATGCAAGAATACTATGAGTAAAATTGACATAGAATGTAAAGATTTGTATAATATCGAAAGAAACGAGGTAATATGAAAGGTATAATATTTGATTTAGACGGAACATTGATAGACTCTATGGGTATGTACAGAGATATATCAAAAAACTATTTGAGCACTTTAGGAATAGAAATGGACAACGAAATAGCCCAAAAAACCACGACCATGAGTTTGAAGATGAGCATTGCCTATCTTGTGGATTATTACAAGATAAATAAAAGCGTTGAGGAAGTATTTGAGGATTACAGAAAAATGGTCGCAGATTTTTATGAAAATGAAGTGGAAATGAAGGACATGGCACTGGAAACGGTGATTGAGTATCGCAATAAAGGATATAAATTGGGACTAGGTACAGCCACCAACGAAAATCTTCTCGCTCATGTATTCAACAGATTGGACATAAAAAAATACTTTGATGTTATTCAAACGGTGGACGGAGTTTCGGTGCAAAAGGGAGATCCCGAGTTCTTCAGAATCATGGCCGATAAAATGGGATTTGCTCCGGAAGAGATAATACTCTTCGACGATGCGCCCTACGCCCTTAGATCTGCAAAGGAAAGTGGCATGATAACTTGTGCCGTCTATGACGATTCCGCTAAATCCCACTGGGAAAGCTCGGTGGAAATAAGCGATTATTCAATAAAGAGTTTTAGAGACTGGCACATAGAATGAAACTGATGAGTTTTTTCCTTACAAGGGGAATAATAGCCTTTCTGATAACCTTTGTGGTCTTCTCCTTAGTGAGGACGAACTTTTTCAAAAAACTCAAGAGAAAATCAAGCGCCAAAAGAGAATTCCTCATGTCTATTTTCGTGGGGTATATGGCATTGATAAGCCTCTTTTTATTCATCCCTAATATATATCTGGCAAATAAAGGTGTCGATTTGACATCGGAGAACTTCGATTTTGTAGGAGATTTTAAAGATAGAATAATTCAAGGTGGCTGGGGAGTTAATTTAATTCCCTTTAAGACCATCAGTAGCTATATAAAATATTCGAGAGCCTTTCATGCGGCCTTGAATATCTTGGGAAATATGCTCATATTCGTACCCATGGGATTTATGCTCCCGTTGTTGTACGACGATTTGAGGAGTTATAAAAAAACTTTAGCCTTCACCGTGATCATCTGCATATTGGTCGAAACCATTCAATTCTTCGTGGGAAGATCCGTGGATATAGATGATCTGATATTAAATGTGGCAGGGGCATCAATGGGATACTTGCTATATAAATGGAAGGGTAAATTATTTTTGACTTAAAAGCCCCTTTAACTTATAATGGATATTACAACTTAGGGGGGTGAAACTGGCTTCGACGGGGATTTGGAGCCTTTAGTAGCGAGCAGTTGTGAGAAGCAACTTTAAAAGTCTCAAAAAAAATAAACGATAACGAAAATTACGCGTTAGCAGCCTAAGCGGCTGTCATCTTATATTGAATCCCCACGCTCTTTATAAGGTGTCAAATTAGTGGGACACGAAATCTCGTAAGTTCGTCATAGCGAGACGGGTACTCATGACGATATAGTTTGAAAATCGTGTAAGTTCGAGTTTTAAGCTGAATTAAAAAAACTCTACTGCGCTCGGAGAAGCTAATTGTGAAGAGTTTTCGGACGCGGGTTCAACTCCCGCCACCTCCACCAGATAAGATAGCAGGTTTTGAAAAAAATCTGCTTTTATTTTTTTGTCAAAAAACATTGATTTGAAAGCTTTTCATCCTCTATTTTCAATTTGTATATTTGGAGCGATAGCGTCTTTCATTATTATGGAATAAAGGCGATTTAAAAACTGAATAACTAAGAAATTTAAGGCAATAGAAAAACTCTATTGTCTTTTTTTCTTTGCCCAAAATCAAAAGGAAAGGAGCATTGATAGGGAAGTTTGATTATTTTTAAGGTTTTGTAAAATTAATTTTACAAAACCTTAAAAATAATTTACAAAAAATATAAAAAATATTGAAAAAGAGATAAATTTGAGTATAATAAAAAAATAAATTATTAATTTGGTACATCTTGCATTTTATAAGAAAGCCCCTTATAACTATGTGTCTGACAGAGGCTCTCATGCAATTAAGGCAGCCATAGTAGAAGAACTTATAATGCTAATGTCTTAGGCAAAAGGATGTTAAAAAATCAACTATTAAAAAGGAGAAGAAATGAAACGAAGACTTATTACACTACTAATGGCTGTATGGATGATTTTCAATCCATTACTAGGCAATTTATATCCAATTTTTGCACAGGCAATCGGTGCAACGACGGTAACAACCACAATTAAAGCAAATGTAACCGTAGAGGATGCGATTGCGGACAAGTCCTTTACTTTCGAGCTATATCAAGAAGGCGGGAATACGCCCATAGATGTTGTTACGCAGACAGGAAGCGGGACAATCAGTTTCGCGTCTCTTAGCTTTAATGCGCCGGGTGAATACAACTACACCATTAAACAAGCATATGGTGTAGATCAAGACGTCAACTACGATTTAACTGAAAAAACCATAACTATAAGACTGACCGAGGCGGATTTTAGACCTGTGGATACTTCTGCAGACAAAGTCTACTACGGTACAGCCCCTGATGGAGAATTTATTACTATGGGAAATGATGTTGGGGGCGCAGACTTCCAAGTATTCTGTATTGATGAGAAAAAAACTCTCCCTCCTAATACACCTACACCCAAAGAATATAAGGCAATAAAAGATCCGAGTAACGACATGCTTGCTAGTATGGTGACACAGAATTTCTGGGGAAATGATCTATCTACTGTCCTCAAGAAAATCTTCTTTTTCTTCCAAGCTCATCCTGATGTATATAGCATTAATGAACAGAAAAATATCGTTTGGTCGGCGACAGGTGGATTTGCAATGCTTGGAGATAATTTCGGTCAATATGGCGAAGATATCGAAAAAATCTTAAAAAACACTGTTTTACCGGAAGAGTACCATCTGGTGGTTTTTCATCCGGTTATAGATAAAATAGAAGGTACTGAAAGGTACTATCAAGATTTAGCTATGGGTTATGGCGCTGCCATTGAAACAACACCAACAGAAGGCGGTGTCTATGAAGCGACCATACCTGAATTTACCAACACCTATAAAACAGTCGAAGAACCAACTGACACGACTGACCCGACAACACCGGGAACGGACAACAGCATGTACGTCAGCTTTAAAAAAGCAGATGAGGGTGGCAAATTCCTTAAGGACGCAAAACTTAAACTTAGTAACGGCACTAAAGAATTAAACTGGACAACTGAAGAAAGCAATAAAACCCTGAAGCTTGAACCAGGTGACTATACCTTGGAAGAAACAGAAGCTCCATCAGGATATAGCATTGCAGAAAAAATTGAATTTAAACTAACTGATGATGGAAAGGTTCAAATTAAAGAGGCAGATGGAACATATTCAGAAGTGACAGAAAGCATACGTTACGAAGCCTTTACCACAGAGGAATATGGCGGAGAATTAGACGGTCACTATGTGGATAATATCTACATCAGACCTATCGGCGGCAGTGACGAAGAAAAACAAGTGGGATATTGTTTTAATGCACATAAAGCAGTGC
>JAUNLL010000061.1 GCA_030532275.1 Peptoniphilus sp.
AAGTATAGCCGCATCCCTGGGCGATTGTGTGGTGGACTGCACAGGAGATACTGAAGAGGGCGTTAAGATTTGTCTTAAGGCCATGGAATCCCATGTGGATATAGTCAGTCTAAATGTGGAGATGGATGCCACAGTGGGTCCCTACTTGAAGCTGTTGGCTGATGAAGCGGGCGTGGTCTATTCAGGTACTGCAGGCGATGAGCCCGGTGCCATAATGGAGCTTTATGAATTTGCCAAGTTTTCAGGACTTGAAGTGCTGGTGCTGGGCAAGGGAAAGAACAACCAGTTGAACAACTATGTGACCAGGGCGGAATTGGAGGAGGAAGCACATTTAAAAAATTTAAATTCCAAAATGCTCACGTCCTTTGTGGATGGAACCAATACCATGGTGGAACTCAATTCCGTGTGCAATGCGACGGGATTTGTGCCGGATGTGCGAGGCTGTCACTATTTTAAAACCGATGCTCGCCATTTGGCGAAGGACATAGATTTGATAGAAAGAGGCTCTAAATTGAAAAGCTATGGAGTTGTGGATTTTGCGGCAGGTGTTGCGCCGGGAGTCTTTGCCATAGTCAGAGCGAAACATGATATAATTGATAGCGAGATGAAATTTTTGTCCATGGGTGAAGGGCCCAACTACGCACTGTACAGACCCTACCACCTGACCAGCATAGAAACTCCCCTATCCATTGCAAGGGCGGTGTTGCTGAGGGAAGCCACCATTTCTCCTATGGGCAGGCCCGTGGCTGAAACTATCACCATTGCAAAGAGAGATCTAAAGGCGGGAGAATATATAGAAGGAATTGGAAGCGATGATATTTTCGGTTCTCTTGAGAAATCGGAAATTCAAAGGGCGGAAGATTTGTTACCCGTGGGTTTAGTAGTGGGAAAGACAAAAATGCTCAAGGATGTAAGGAAGGGAACACCGATAAAGTACGAGGATGTGTGCCTGGATGAAAATTCTGAAATAGTGAAAATCAGAAATTTGCAAGACAAATTTTGGGTTGACTAAGAAGAGTTTTCATAATAGAATGAAATTATTGTAAAGAAGAGGTTGTTATATGCGAATTACACAAGAAACAGATTATGCCTTTAGAATAGTTCGACATTTAGCTGAGAATGAAGGTAAAATTGTCGGAGCTCCCAAAATTTCAGAGTCGGAATTTGTACCCAAGAGGTTCACTCTGAGGATTTTGAGGAAACTTAATCTTGCAGGTATAACCGATGCAAAGAGGGGAGCTAATGGCGGATTCTTTCTAAAGAGGCCCAAGGAAAAAATAAGTTTATACGATATTATATTGGCAATTGAAGGGCCTATTGTCATCAATAGGTGTCAAGACAGTGAAGATCCCTACTGCTCAAAGAATTGTGCCATGGGCACGGATTTTGAAACCTGCGGATTTCACAATGAACTTGCAAAAATACAATTTAACATAATCGAGATGTTCAAGAGTTTGGATATGTCGAAATTTGTATCAGCGTAGATAAAGACGGGTATATTAAAAAATTTCTCAGAGAGTGTCGTTTGGTGAAAGACATAAATTTTTTCTTATGCGAATCAACTTTTGAGCTGAAGGCTTGTCACCTTAGACTGAGAGAGATATTTATTATAAATAGGGTGGTACCGCGGTTAATTCGTCCCTTTCGCATAGGAAGGGACTTTTTTATTTAAAGGAGGAAAATTCGGGTAATGAAGGTATTCAATGAACTTTCAAAGGAACCTGTGAAAAATAGAGAGGGCAAAATTTCAGAATATTGGAAAGAAATTGACCTTCTTCACAGATCGGTAAGCACAAGAGAGGGAAATACTCCCTATATATTCTATGAAGGACCGCCGACTGCTAACGGTCGTCCGGGAATTCACCATGTAATGGCGAGAACGCTAAAGGATTTCACTTGTAGATTTAAGACCATGCAAGGCTACAAGGTAAACAGAAAAGCGGGCTGGGACACTCACGGTCTGCCCGTTGAAATTGAAGTGGAAAAGAGATTAGGTCTTAAAAACAAACAGGACATCGAAAAATACGGTGTTGCGAAATTCAATGAAATGTGTAAAGAATCTGTCTTTGAATATGAAAAGGAATGGAGAGTTCTCACGGAGAGAATGGCATATCTCATAGATTTGGACGATCCCTACATCACCTTGGACAACGACTACATTGAATCTGTATGGAATATCTTGGACAAGATGTTTAAAGACGGACTTATATATGAAGGTCATAAAATTCTGCCCTACTGCCCAAGATGCGGAACGGGACTTGCATCTCACGAAGTCGCTCAAGGCTATGAAGAGATAAAGACTGAAACCGTTACGGTTAAATTCAAACGCAAGGACGTTGATGAATACTTCTTGGCTTGGACTACCACACCTTGGACTCTTCCTTCCAACGTGAGCTTGACAGTTCATCCCGATGTGGAATATGTGAAGGTGAGATTTGAAGGCGAAGTTTACTACTTGGCAAAGGAATTGGCGGACAAGGTTCTTGAGGGCGAATATGAAGTGCTGGAAACCCTAAGGGGCAAGGACATGGAATTCATGGAATACGAACAGCTGCTTCCCTTTATCCAACCGGATAAAAAGGCCTTTTTCCTAACCTGCGCCGACTATGTAACTACTGAAGACGGTACGGGCATAGTTCACACAGCTCCCGGCTTTGGAGAAGATGACTATCAAACGGGAAGAAGATACGGATTGCCCGTGTTAAAACCCGTGGATGAATCGGGCAAGTTCACGGAAACACCTTGGAAGGGCCAATTTGTAATGGATGCCGATCACGAAATAATCCACTACTTAGCCGACAACGGAAAAATGTTCAAAAAACAAAAGTTTCTGCACAATTATCCTCACTGCTGGAGATGTCACACACCCTTGATCTACTACGCTCATCCCTCATGGTATATAGAAGTGAGCAAGTTCAAGGACAAAATAATAGAAAACAACAACGGAGTAAACTGGTTCCCTGAATTTGTCGGTGAAAAGAGATTTGGCAACTGGCTTGAAAATCTCAACGACTGGGCGATTTCAAGATCTAGATACTGGGGAACACCTCTGCCCGTGTGGAAATGCCAATGCGGTCATACACAATCCGTCGGTTCAAGAAAGGAATTAGCCGAACTGGCCATTGAAGATATAGATGACAGTATAGAATTGCACAGACCCTATGTGGACGACGTGCATATTAAATGCCCCAAGTGCGGCGAAACTATGACCAGAGAACCCGATGTAATAGATGTTTGGTTCGATTCAGGTTCAATGCCCTTTGCACAATGGCACTATCCCTTTGAAAACAAGGAAAATTTTGACGAATTGTTCCCTGCGGACTTCATATGCGAAGGTATCGACCAAACTAGAGGTTGGTTCTACTCACTAATCGCCATATCCACCTACATGAAGGGACAAAGCCCCTATAAAAATGTATTGGTAAATGATTTAATTCTAGATAAAAACGGAAAGAAGATGTCCAAATCCCTGGGCAATACCGTAGCGCCCTTTGAACTCTTCGACAAGTATGGCGCCGACGTGGTCAGATGGTACTTGATGTATGTATCACCACCATGGGCTCCCACGAAGTTTGACGAGGACGGACTTAGAGAAATAGACTCCAAATTCTTCAGATCCTTGAGAAATATATACAATTTCTTCAGTCTGTATGCAAATACCGACGGAATCGATCCCAGAGAATTTGACGTTAAATACGAAGAACTTGATGAAATAGACAAGTGGTTGCTTTCAAAATACAACAACTTGGTACACTCCATACACGACGATATGGAAATTTTTGAAATCACCAAGGCAGTCAGAGAAATTCAAGAATTTGTGATAGAAGATTTCTCAAACTGGTACATCAGAAGAAACAGAAGAAGATTTTGGAAGACCGATGTTGACGTGGACAAGAAGGCTGTATATAAGGTAACCTACGACGTACTTTTGGGAATTTCAAAGATGATTGCACCCATAGTACCCTTTATCTCCGAAGAACTCTTCAGATCTCTAACGGACAAGGAATCAGTCCATCTCGAATACTTCCCCAAGGCGGATATGAACATGGTGGACACAAAACTCGAAGAGAAGATGGACCTTGTTAGAAATTTGGTAACCCTAGGTCGTGCCTCCAGAGAAGAAGTTAAAATAAAGGTACGTCAACCCATTTCAAAGGTAATAATAGACGGTAAGTACAGCGAAATCATAGGCGACTTGACAGACTTGATCAAGGAAGAACTAAACGTCAAGGAAGTTGAATACAGAAGTGACTTGTCCGTGTTCATGGACTATGAATTGAAACCCAACTTCAAAGTTGTGGGCTCGGTGCTGGGACCCAAGATCAAACCCTTCACAGCTTACTTGAAGCAAACGGACTCAAAGGAATTAGTTGCAAAATTGGAACAAGGACCGGTAGTGTTGAATTTAAACGGAGAAGATACGGAGATCCACAAGGATTATATACTGATCAACATCAAGTCCAAGGAAGGATTTGACGTGATGATGGAAAATAACCTCTTCGTCATACTGGACACAGAACTGACTCCCGAACTCATCGAAGAAGGACTTGTGCGTGAATTCATATCCAAGGTGCAACAGCTTAGAAAAGCCGAAGACTTGGATGTATTGGACAACATTGAAATAACATACTTCTCTGATGAAGAAGTAAATAATGCCTTGAAGGCACACGAGGAATTTATCAAGTCTGAAACCTTGGCAAAGGTCATAAACTCCTCAGAGGTTGAAGGCGAAAAGGTCGATTTGAACGGACATGAAACAGTAATAAAAATCAAAAGAGTTTAATAATAGGACACAAGTTAACAGCTTGTGTCTTTTTTAATTACAAAAATGACGATTTTTTATGCCACAGGTCCATTTATAGTTGAAAGGATGATAAAAAAATTTAATAAGAAAAAGTAAAAAAGGATCTTTATGTTCCTGTTTTTATTTTAAATGATATAATCTTTTTGATTGGAGGACATATGTTAAATAAAAATTCTTGGAATGATTACAACTACAAAGTTTTAAATAATATGATTGAAACCCATGGAAGTAGAGGAGAAGATAAAAATTTTGTCGTTACCGATTGGGACAATACAGCAGCCAGCTTTGACGTGGAAGAAAATGTACTGCTCTACCAGATTTTAAATGTGAAATTTGCCTTTGAACCCTCAGATGTGGAAGAGGTTCTATTACACGAGATAGAGGATGTGCCTGCTATTATCAGTAAACTCGTGGCTAAAATAAAATCCTGCTATGAATTTTTGTATGAGCATAGAGGAGATATGAATCTAAAGGACACCCAGGAGTACAGAGATTTCACAGCGGGCTTTGCCTACTTTTATTACACCTACGTCAACTCCCTTGAATACGGACTGTCCAGCAGGAAATTTCTGCACGTCTTTTACAAGATGACAGAGGATGAATTGCGAAGGACTGCAAGAGAGGGCATAGCCTATTTTAAAAACTTCGACGAAAGGAGCATGAATTTTGAAATAGAGATAGAGGGCGAGCTGCTGAGGACGACGGTTCAGACGGGACTTAGGGAAATTCCCGAACAGGTGGATCTGATAAATACCTTGAGGAAAAACAATATTGATGTATATGTATGCTCCGCCTCTTGCAAGGTCGTGGTGGAGGAATTTGCCACATCCACAGCCTACTCCTTTAAAAGAGAGGAAGTATCTGCCATGGTGCCTTTAAAGGACGGGCAGGGCAGATACACTTTGGAACTTGATGAAAGCACTTTGACCTACCTGCAGGGCAAGGCTAAATACATGAGAACCATGGAAGAAAAATATCATAGACCGCCCCTGCTCTACATGGGCGACAGCAGGGGGGATTACTACGCTCTGACCTATCCTGCTCTTAAATACGCCTTGATAGTTGACAGAGATGATTTTGAGTTGTTGGAGGAATTAAAGGAAAAAGCGAGAAACAAGGACTTTGAAGATGTAATATACCTGCTTCAAGGCTTTGATAAATCAGAGGGGAAATTTATAGACAGGTGAAATATGAAAATTGATGAAATTTTAGAAAGGGCGAAGAGCCTTAGAAAAACTCTGCACGACAATGCAGAACCTTCAAATAAAGAGTTTAAAACCAAGCAAATTCTCATGAATTTTTTGAGAGAGAATACCTCCGTGGAAATAGTCGACTTTGAAAGATTTTTCTATGCAGTTCACAGAGAAGAGGGTGCCACAAAGACCATAGCTTTCAGAGCGGACATGGATGCCATAGTTGACGGCGAAGGCAAGGCCTTTCACGGGTGCGGACACGACGGACACTCCACCATTTTATGCTCCCTCGCCCTGTGCATAGAGAAAGAGCAGTTGGGTAAAAATATCATATTTTTATTTCAACAGGGTGAAGAAAACGGAACCGGAGCAAAGGATGTAATGCCCCACTTAAAACCTCTGAACATCGACTATATCTTCGGACTGCACAATTTGCCGGGCATTGAAAAGAACAGAGCGGTCATAAAGGAAGGCGTGTTCTTCTGCGCATCAAAGGGCGTAAACATCGACTTCACGGGCAGACAGACCCACGCATCCACACCGGAGCTGGGAGTTAATCCCGCCTATGCAATTTCCAAGATAGTGGAGAAAATTGAAGATTTTTCAAAATTCAGAGGATATGGAGTTCAGGGGGAATTCAGCTCCATGGTGCTTGCCACCGTCATCAGCACATCCGTGGGAGCGAAGGGCAGCTACGGAGTATCGCCGGGACAGGGCAATCTGCAATTAACTCTCCGTGCGGCGAGGAGTGAAGATCTTCAGAAACTGGAGAAGATAGTAATTGAAACAGTCAGGAAAGAGGCAGAAGCCTATGACTTGGATTTTGAAGTTTCCTACAATGATGAATTTCCCGACACCACCAACAGCGCAGACAGTGCAAAATTCATGGAAAAACTTCTCTCGAAGAGGGGTTTCGACTATGTAAAGGCGGAGGAGCCTTACAGAACTTCCGAAGATTTCGGTGTCTATCTCAAAAATTTAAAGGGACATTTTTTCGGAGTGGGATCAGGTGTAGAGCAACCACCTCTCCACGATGTGAATTTTGAATTTCCAGACGATATAGTGCAGAGGTCTGTGGAAATTTACCGTGCAATAATAGAAGAGATATAATGGAAAGTAGCCTAATTATGGCTTTATTTCCCGGAAAGGTCTTTGATTAAGAGAAAATTCACCCAATAAAATAAGCCACTGTAAAGTGGCTTTTTTGCGTTAAATTTGTCCAACCAAGTCTATTCCAGGGCTAAGAGTTTCTTCTCCCG
>JAUNLL010000062.1 GCA_030532275.1 Peptoniphilus sp.
GTTTACGTGGGGTTTGGTTCTTTCAAATTTAGCTTTTGCCATTATAATCCTCCTAAGAATTAGTTTTTATTTTTTCCTTCAAGTACTTCATCTCTTATTGAATTTGGTACTTGTTCATAGTGATCAAATTGCATTGAGTATGTCGCTCTACCTTGAGTGTTTGAACGAAGTGCTGTCGCATATCCGAACATTTCCGCAAGGGGTACATAACATGTTACTATTTGGGCATTTCCTACTAATTCCATGCCTTCCATTCTTCCTCTTCTTGAGTTTATGTCTCCGATTACATCTCCCATGTATTCTTCAGGAGTAGTGATCTCAACCTTCATTGTGGGTTCAAGAAGTACGGGATCCGCTTTAGAAAAAGCATCTCTAAGCGCCATTGAACCTGCGATCTTAAATGCCATTTCTGAAGAGTCAACATCGTGGAATGATCCGTCATAAAGTGTTACCTTTACATCGAGTACTTCATATCCACCGAGTATACCTGAGTGCATAGCTTCTTCGATACCTTGTTGTGTAGGTCCTATAAACTCTTTGGGTATTGCTCCTCCGACGATAGCATTTTCAAATACGAAACCTTCGCCCGGTTTAAGGGGTTCAACTTTTATCTTAGCGTGACCGTATTGTCCACGACCACCTGATTGACGTACATACTTACCTTCACCTTCTGCAGGCTTGGTTATTGATTCTCTGTAGGATACTTGCGGATTACCTATGTTTGCTTCTACTTTGAATTCTCTTAACATTCTGTCAACGATTATATCAAGGTGCAATTCTCCCATTCCTGATATGATTGTTTGTCCTGTTTCTTCATCTGTATAGGTTCTGAAAGTAGGATCTTCTTCAGCAAGTTTTTGAAGAGCAATTGCCATTTTATCTTGTGATGCCTTAGTTTTAGGTTCTATTGCAACTGAGATTACAGGTTCAGGGAATTCCATTTTTTCAAGAATTACAGGTTCTTTTTCATCGCAAAGCGTATCTCCTGTGGTTGTATCCTTAAGACCTACGGCTGCCGCTATTTCTCCTGCGTAAATTTCTTCGATTTCTTGACGCTTGTTGGCATGCATCAACAAAATACGACCGATTCTCTCTCTTTTGTTCTTTGTGGAGTTCAGTACATAAGAACCTGATTTCAATGTTCCTGAATAAACTCTGAAGTAAGCCAGTTTACCTACAAAGGGGTCTGTTACTATCTTAAATGCCAAGGCTGAAAGCGGTTCGTCATCTGAAGAACGTCTTTCAATTTCTTCTCCTTCAGCTCCCACTTTAACTCCCTTGATTGCGGGAACGTCATTGGGTGAAGGTAGATAGTCCACAATCGCATCTAAAAGCAATTGAACACCTTTGTTCTTGTAGGAAGACCCACAGGTTACAGGGGTCATTTTTACTGCAAGTGTTCCTGTTCTGATAGCTCTTTTGATGTCTTCGTTTTTGATTTCTTCTCCTTCAAGATAAGCCATCATCAAATCTTCATCAAATTCAGCTATCTTTTCAATCATCGCTTCTCTTTCTTTTTGAGCGATTTCAAGATATTCTTCAGGTATTTCACCGATTTCTATTTCGGTACCTTCTTTGTTTTTATAAACTTCAGCGACCATTTCTACAAGGTCTATCATTCCTACGAAGTTTTCTTCAGCTCCCATGGGAACTTGAATAGGAACGGGATTTCCTTGAAGTTTTTTGTCTATGGTGTCAACTGATCTGAAGAAGTCAGCTCCTGTGACGTCCATTTTGTTTATATGTGCTATTCTGGGAACTCCGTACTTGTCCGCTTGTCTCCAAACAGTTTCAGATTGAGGTTCAACGCCGCTTTTTGCATCGAATAATGCAACTGCACCGTCAAGAACTCTTAGAGATCTTTCAACTTCTACTGTGAAGTCAACGTGTCCCGGAGTATCTATAATATTAAATCTGTGGCCTTTCCAGTATGCTGTTGTAGCAGCAGAGGTGATTGTTATACCTCTTTCCTGTTCTTGAGCCATCCAGTCCATTTGAGCCGCACCTTCATGAGTTTCACCGATTTTATGAATTTTCCCTGTGTAGTATAATATACGCTCAGTAGTGGTGGTTTTGCCGGCATCTATATGGGCCATAATACCTATATTTCTAACTTTTTCTAATGGTATTTCACGAGCCATTCGGCTATCCTCCTTTTACCATCTATAGTGAGCAAAGGCTTTGTTAGCTTCTGCTGTTCTATGCATTTCTTCTTTTCTCTTCACGCTGCCGCCCAAGCTGTTAGAAGCATCGAGGATTTCTTTGGCAAGTCTTTCTGTCATAGTTTTTTCGCCTCTTGCCCTGGCATATTTTACAATCCATCTAAGTCCTAGAGTTTGACGTCTTTCAGGTCTAACTTCCATAGGAACTTGATAAGTTGCACCACCGATTCTTCTTCCCTTTACTTCAAGTACAGGCATTACATTGTTAAGTGCCTTTTCAAATACTTCTATTGCATCTGCACCTGTTGATTCTTCTATGAAGTCAAAAGCTCCATAAACTATTCTTTGCGCTGTACCTTTTTTGCCGTCAAGCATTACATTATTTATAAGCTTTGTTATGACGACATTATCATACTTGGGATCAGCCATAACTTCCCTTTTCTGAATATGTCCTTTTCTTGGCATAATCTTCCCTCCTTAACTATATAGTCGATTCATTGGTACTCGGTTAATTCCGTAAAAGCCAAAAATCTATATATAAGAATATAAATCAAATTATTTCTTCGGTCTCTTTGTACCGTATTTAGATCTAGCTTGTCTTCTGCTGTCTACTCCTGCAGTATCAAGTGTTCCTCTGATGATGTGATATCTGACACCAGGTAGGTCCTTTACTCTTCCTCCACGAATTAAAACAACGCTGTGTTCTTGTAAATTGTGTCCTATCCCCGGAATATAAGCCATGACTTCATGTCCGTTTGTAAGACGAACTCTGGCTACCTTTCTAAGAGCTGAATTCGGCTTCTTAGGAGTAACAGTTCTAACCGCAACGCAAACTCCTCTTTTTTGTGGAGAGTTGACTTCTGTTTCTTCCTTCTTTAGCGCATCATAATTAACATCTAGTGCCGGTGATTTAGATTTAGATTCGATTTTTTTTCTGCTATTTCTTACTAATTGATTGATTGTAGGCATTCATGCACCTCCTATTTTTTATTTATTATATTAATATTGCAGCAATTGCCGCATTAATACCTATTCCAAAGTTTTCTCCCAGCTCTTTTTTGGTGTTCATGTAATTTATTTTAACTCCCTGTTCTTCACAAAGAGCCACCAATTTTTCTTTAAGTCCTGCATCGGTGTTTTTAGCTATGAAAACTTCTTTGACCGTGCCTTCTTTTAAGGCTTTTTTCACTTGATTTGTGCCCACCACTGTATTCAAATGAGCATCTCCTATCTTTACACAACTAAAACTACCTATTATGTAGGTAGTTTTAAGAGTATCAAATACTGTAATATTTTATCATCACATTTTATTTAAGTCAACAAAAATACTAAAACTATCGTATTTTATTGTGATTTTAAGATATTATTCCGCTTTTTATTTCAATGCGATCGCTTCTATTTCAATTATTCCATCTTTCGGAAGTCTTGTCACTTCCACACAGCTTCTTGCAGGCTTGTGTTCGCCGAAAAATTCTCCATATACTTCATTCATTGCCGCAAAGTCATTCATATCTTTGAGATATATATTTACTTTAATTATTTTTTCAGCAGATGAACCCGCCGTTTTAAGTATGTTTTCTACATTTTTAAGGCTTTGCAAGGTAGCTTTCTTTATGTCGTCGGATATTAATTCTTCAGTTTCAGGATTTATGGGCAGCTGTCCCGATGTGAATATCATTTCGCCCGCTTCCACTCCTTGAGAGTAGGGACCTACTGCTTCAGGCGCTTTTTCAGTGTATAAGAACTTCATATTTATTCATCCTCCCTTGAATCTTCAACTTTTTCATCTTTCTCCCACAATCTTTCGAGATTGTAGTATTCTCTTTCATCTTTGTGAAATACATGGACTACTATATCACCATAGTCCAAAACTATCCATCGCATTGAATTTTTACCTTCAGCATTTAGAATTTGATATCCTTCTTCTTCCATTCTAAATTCGATTTCGTCGGATATGGCATCTACTTGCGCTGAAGAATTTCCGCTTACGATTACAAAATAGTCGGCTATTGAACTGAAAGGTCCTATTTCCAATACCTTAATGTCATTAGCTTTTTTTGATTCACAGGCATCTATTATAAGCTCAAGTTTTTTATTTTCCATTTAACCTCCTTGTTTTAAACCCATGGTAATTAATAATTCATCAGTTTCTTTTTCATTCATGAAAAAATAGGATACTTTGTTTTTATAGTCAGGCACTCCGGGAAGTGTCTGCATGGTTATATTTTCTGACGAAAACTTATTTACATTCAATCCCGATTTAACTATTTTTGAAAAGGGTATGTTGCTCAGAGTGTACTTGTCGTAACTTTTCATTATCAACGGTGTTTTTATCAAACTCTCCGGTTTTTTGATCTTCTGTATGAAGGCTGATACGAACTGTTGTTGTGATGCCACTCTTGAAAGGTCCGATCCGTCCTTGTATCCCTTTCTAAATCTCAAGAATTTTATTGAGTTCTCTCCGTTTAAAGTTTGCTGTCCGGCAGGTATGTTTATCTCCAGCGGTGGTTCTGCCCAAGGGTCACTGTATACCATATCCACAGGTACGTTCACATCAACTCCACCTATGGTGTCTACAATTTCCTGCACAAATTTGTAGTCAATGGTCATGTAGTACTCTATATTTGTACCCAAAAGCTCATTTACCGCCTGCAATGTAAGTTCAGAGCCGCCATAGTTGTAAAAGTGGTTTATCTTTTGTTTTTTATACCCTTCCAGTCCTGCATAGGTGTCACGCGGTACGGAAACTATGTCCACTTTGCCAGACTCCAAGTCCATGTTCACCAACATAATGGTGTCGGATCTGGTGTTCTGAGCATTTTTTACATCCAGATTGTCCACTCCCAATAACAAAAATGTCAATTTGTTATCGGCTTCCAGCAACTCATTTAAAAAATCTCCAGGATTTTCAATGTGACTTTTTACCAAAAAATAGCCAATTATTCCGAAGAAAAATATAACTATAAGAAGTAAAGTTATTATAAATGCTTTAAAGAATTTTCCCATTTATATTTCTCCATAATGTAATTTCTTGCCTTTATCGTATCTCCTACTATATATTCATCACTTAAAAGCAGGTGCTCTATGGTGTTGTTTAGGCTCTTGTAAAGAGCTCTATCCAAATCTCTAAAGGCCAGATCTCTAATTTCATCTATTCCATCGAACTTCCTGTTTGGTTCTATATAATCGCTTACAAAAATAATTTTTTCAAGAATGGACATATTTTCTCTGCCCGTAGTATGATATCTTATGGCATTTAAAATATCTTCATCTTCCACTCCGAATTTTTCCCTAGCCATGATAGCGCCTAAAAAAGCGTGTATTATCTTAGGTGCTTTTTGCATATCGTAGCTGAGTTTTAAACCGTATTTTTTGCAGAGTTCATAGATTTCATCGAAGTTTTGCGCTTTGGCACAGTCGTGATAGTAGGCTGCGATTTCAGCTTTTTCCACACTTATGCCGTATTGCTCTGCAAGTTTTACAGCCACATCTCTAACTCTCAAAATATGTTCGTATCTCTTTTGTCCTATTAGGCTAATCATTTCATTTTTTTGATTTTCCATTTGTCTTATATAGTCCCTTTTCTTCTATAAATTCAATCAGCTCATCAGGTATCAGATATTTTACGCTCTCACCAAGAGCAAGTCTGCTTCTTATAAGCGTTGAAGAAATCTCATAAAGAGGTATCTCCACCACGTTTATCTTCGCTTGGTACTTAAAGCTCAAGTAATTAAGCTCCAACTCCAAAAGTTTCGTGGACATATAAGAAGGCCTCATGGCAACTACAAATTCCACTTTTTTTGCCAGTTCCTCAAATTTTTTCCACGTCTTAAGCTGAAAAAGCGTATCAGAGCCTATGATGAAGTATAGTTTCCCATCTATAATCCGGCTCAATTCCGTGACAGTATCCACGGAATAGCTTACAAACTTCTTCTTGGATTCAATATCTGAAACTGTAAAATATTTATTTGATTTGGTCGCTATGTTAGTCATCTCAAATCTTATATCGGCGCTGAGTATGTCGTTTTTGTGAGGAGGGTTTCCCGTGGGGATAAAAATCACCTTCTCCAGACCCATCTCTTCTCTGATGATTTCAGAAATCATCAAGTGTCCGTAATGAATCGGGTCGAAAGTTCCTCCGATTATTCCATATTTTTTCATTATAATTCTATCTTTTTATTTTCCTTAGATTCTCTGTATATGGTCAGCTTGTTGCCTATTTGTTGAACAAATTCCGCCTCTGTCGCATCAAGCACTTCCTCTACTATTTCCCTTGCAATAACAGGAGAATTTTTCAATACTCTTATCTTTACAAGCTCGTGATCTTCCAACAATTTATCAAGTTGTCTGACTACAGAATCGGTAATTCCGCTCTTTCCGATTTGAATGAGCGGGTCGGCACTGTGTGCCAAAGATTTTAAATGTGCTCTTTCTTTACCTGTCAGCATAAATTCCTCTATTCAAAAAATTCAAATTCAAAACCGAGTATAAACACGCTGTCCCCTTCATTTACACCCAATTCCTTCAATTTATTAACTACGTTATTTTTCCTTAAATTTTCTTGAAAATATTTAAGCGATTCATAATTTTCAAAATTAGTTGATTTAACTAATTTTTCAATATAGGGGCCTTCTACTATATATTCGCCATTTTCCACATAAACTTGGATCGGTTCTTCAGCTTTTTCAACTTTGACGAAAACTTCATCATAGGTTTCATAGCTATCTTCCTGTTTTTGCACCTCGGTAAAGGTGTACTTCATGAGGTCGTTTAAATTCTCAGTAGTAGCTGCAGAACCTGAAAATATCTTGTATTCATCTTTGAACTCCGCTTCGAAATCCTTCAGAT
>JAUNLL010000063.1:0-3251 GCA_030532275.1 Peptoniphilus sp.
TCCACAGCTCTTGCTATCTCTTCATCGGTGAAATTATTTGCACTTGCCCTTGCGGAGAATTTTTTTCCGCCTAAATAAATACTATTTGCTCCGGCACAAAGAGCAGCTTTGAGGGATTCAAAGCTGCCGGCCGGAGCTAATATTTCAATTTTATTTTTCTTCATTTAAACTCTCTAATTCCATGTTTAAATCTATTATTCTCTTTTGAGATTCGTATATTTGTGATTCTAAAGTACTTTTTTCCTTCTTCAGAACTTCATTTTTTTCTTCAAGTTCTGCAATTTTTTGGTTTTGTCTTTCAAATTTGGCTCTATACTCTTCCTTGTCCTCTTCCACAGCTTTCAACTTGCTCTTCATCAAATTGAGATTCGTGTTTATGATTTCATTTGTCTTTTCCAGCACTTCCACTTTTACTCTGGAGTTTTCAAGTTCCCTGATGGTATTTCTGTATTCCTCTTCATCTTCTATGGCTCTTTGCACGGATTTCTCTTCATTTTTTATCTTTTCTTTTTCGTCCAACACATTTAAAGCTGTGAGTATTAAGGCTTGAACTTGATTGAGTCTATAGTTGGAATTTTGAGTCGCCTTTATTCTTGAATCAAGCTCTTTAGCCAAATTATTTATATATTCGGAATCACTGTTCCCTACCACAAAAAAATTCATGTCATCAATCGTGACCTTAATCCTGGTATTTCCCATCTATATCCTCCCGTGAATTATTTTCTAAGTTCGCCCTTTAAATCATCTTCTATATCTTTGACTATTTTTTTGACTATTTCATTTATTTCTTCATCTACAAGGGTCTTTTGCTTCGATCTGAAGGTCATTGAAAAGGCTAAGGACTTTTTACCTTCTTCAATTCCCTTACCTGTGTAAATATCGAACACCTTGTAGTTTTCTAAAATTTCACCGGAATGTTTTTCCACTATTTTTTCTATGCTGCGAGATTCCACATCTTTATCCAGTGTAAAGGCCAAATCTCTCTTTACTGCAGGATATTTAGGCAGTTCCTTGTAGATGTAGTTGTCTATTGACAAGGGCAACAATTCCTCAAATAGAATTTCCGCCACATAGGTTTTTTTCTTCATGTCGAAGTTCTCTAAAACTTTAGGGTGTACTTCTCCCAACAATCCGAATACTTTACCATTTACAAGCACTTGTGCAGCTCTTCCCGGATGCAGAAAGGGTACGTCGACTCTTTCAAATTCAAGGTCGGTGACTCCCACTCTCCAAAATATTTTTTTCACGCTTTCCTTTAAGAAATAAAAATCTCCTATGTCATAAAATCCCATGACAAGTTTCTTTTCTTCCTTGGGAAGTTCTTTTTTTATGGGAATAAAGGTATTTCCAAATTCAAAGCCTGCTACATTTTCATTGCCCTTGTGTTCATTTTTTGATAGGACTTCAAGTAAACTTGATATCAAGGTTGTTCGCATTATGCTGAATTCTTCTCCCAAGGGATTCATTATTTCCACTACATTTCTCAATTCGCTATCTTTCGAAAGTTCAAGTTTATCAAAATTGGACTTTCCTACGAAGGAGAATGTCATAAATTCGTTATATCCCATGGAATAAAGGGTGTCCTTAATTCTGTTTTCAAGATTTCTAAGAGGTGATCTGCCTCCTACCGTTATCTTTCCCACCAAGGGCTTCGGTTCTATGTTGTGATAACCGTAGATTCTTGCCACTTCTTCTATTAAGTCCTCTTCTATTTCTATATCGGTTCTCAGTGTGGGCACTGTGCAGTGGATAACATCATTTTCAATTTCTGTTTTAATTTGCAACCTGTTGAGTATGCTTGCTATTTCTGCAACGTCCTTTTCAAATCCGATAAGGCTGTTTGCTTTTTCTTTTCTTAAATCTATTTTCTTTTCAGAAACTTTATTTGTGTAGTTATCTATGGATCCGCCTATTACAGTTCCCGCTCCTATTAATTCCACCAATTGAGCAGCTCTGTCTACGGCAGTTTTTGCAATATTGGGATCAATTCCCTTTTCAAATCTTGAAGATGCTTCCGATCTGAGACCCAGCCTTTTTGATGTTTTTCGTATGTTTTCCGAATTGAAGTTTGCTCCTTCAAACAAAACTCTCTTTGTGGATTCTGTTACTTCCGAATCAAGGCCGCCCATTACTCCTGCAAGCCCTATCCCTTTTTCCGTATCACTTATGACTATATCGTAGGGTTTGAGAATTCTCTCTTCTGAATCCAATGTGGTTACTTTTTCATCTTCAAAGGCCATTCTAACAGATATTTTTTTAGTTTCTATCATATCCATATCGTAGGCATGCAGAGGTTGTCCGTATTCCAACATGACAAAATTTGTTATATCGACTATGTTGTTTACCGGTCTTACTCCTGCAGACATCAAGTAATTTTGCATCCAAAGAGGAGATGTTTTTATCTCAACATCCTTAATTCCCCTTGCGTAAAATCTAGAACAGTTCTCCGTTTCAATTTCTATTCCATGAAAATAATCTGCAATATTATCTTCTTCATGCTTTATATCAATCTCAGGTTCCAAAAGTACAGTATCAAAGGTGGCAGCCGCTTCTCTTGCCATGCCTATGATGCTCAAACAATCGGGTCTGTTGGGAGTTATTTCCAGTTCTATTATTTCCTTGTCCAAGTCCAGAGCAGAAATGGCGTTTATTCCCACTTCCGTGTCTTCGGGAAATATATATATTCCATTTCTGAATTCTTTGCTTATAACACTGGTATCAAGGCCCAGTTCTTGCAAAGAGCACATCATTCCCTTTGATTGAACGCCCCTTAGCAAACCCTCTTCTATCTTCAATCCTCCGCTCAGCGTTGAACCCACTAGGGCAATGGGAACGACGGCACCTTCGAACACATTGGGCGCTCCCGTGACTATCTGAAGCATTTCATCGCCTACATTCACTTGGCACACAACCAATTTATCAGCATCGGGATGTTTTTTTATTTTTTCAATCTTTCCCGTCACTACCTTCGACAATCCTTCAGATCTGTCTTCTATTGATTCAACATGGGAACCTGTGTCGGTAATTTTATCTGCGATTTTTTTAGTATTTTCTTTTATATCAACATAATCTCTTAACCATTTAATCGGTAGTAGCATATTGTCCTCCTTAAAATTGATTCAAAAATCTGTTATCATTGTCAAAAAGCAATCTGATGTCATCTAATTTGTACTTGACCATTGCTATTCTGTCAATTCCCATTCCGAAGGCAAAGCCCGAAAAGATATCCGGATCTATGCCGCAGTTTCTAA
>JAUNLL010000063.1:3261-5727 GCA_030532275.1 Peptoniphilus sp.
CATTGGGATGCACCATTCCACATCCCAGAAGTTCCATGCTCCAACCGGTATTGTTGCAAGCACTGCATCCCTTTCCGCCACATACCGTACAGGTGACGTCCACCTCTGCACTGGGCTCTGTAAAGGGGAAGTAATGAGGTCTGAATCTCGTCTTCATATTTTCTCCAAAGAAGCTCTTTACAAAATAGTTTAGATATTCAAACAAGTTTGCCATAGATATGTTTTTATCAACTACCAAGCCTTCGAGCTGGTGAAACATGGGAGAGTGAGTGGCATCTACTTCGTCAAATCTGAAAACTCTTCCGGAACATACCATTCTTATGGGCGCTCCATGCTCCTTCATGGCTCTTATTTGCACAGGAGATGTCTGGGTTCTGAGCAAAGTCTGTTCATCTATGTAGAACGTGTCGCTTAAATCACGTGAGGGGTGATCCTTGGGCGCATTTAACAGATCGAAGTTGTTTGCTACCGATTCCACTTCAGGTCCGTCATATACCATAAATCCCATATCAATAAATAAATCCTCCAGTTCTTCAATAGTTTTTACTAAAGGATGTTTATGTCCGATTAATATTTTTTCTTTATCAAGAGTTATATCAATTCTTTCGTCTTTTAATTTTTCATTTAAAATCTCTTGATTTAATTTATCCGATCTCGCTATTATCCTATTTTTAATTTCCTCTCTTATTTCATTGGCAAAGGCTCCGATCACGGGTCTTTCTTCCTTGGATAGTTTGCCCATCTCTCTTAAAATAAGGGTCAATTTTCCCTTTTTACCTAAGTAATTAACTCTTATTTTTTCTATATCCACTAAATTTTCAGCATTATCCAAAGCCTCTACAGCTCTTTTTTTAATATCTAATAATTTGTCTTTCATCTTTTCCTCCAATTGAGATTCATCTAAGTAAATTATAGCACTCAAATGTCACAATATCAATGTTTGGGCATTATACACAAATACCTCCTAATTCTTACGAATTAGGAGGTACCTATATGATCTTTATTTATATATTAAGCGAATATAAGCATTGCCGCACTTAGTATGACTATGTTGGCAACTGCTATTACAGCCATTGGCTTTGTAACGAATTTTATCCAAGTTGAATAATTTACCTTAGCCATTTGCAGACCACCCATTACAACTCCTGATGTAGGTGTAACTAGGTTTATAAGTCCACAGCCTGCACTGAATATCATGATCATTACTTCGGGGCTCATGCCTATGGCATTTGCCAATCCACCCATTACAGGGATAGATACAAAGGCAAGACCTGAAGTTGAAGGAATTAAGAATGATAGGAACAAATACAATATATAGGATCCAATAGTAAATACTATCGGGCTTGTTCCCATAAGTCCTTTTGATGCTCTGTCAAGAATCAATGCATCAATGTGAGTGCTTTGCATAAGTACTGACACGGCTCTTGATACTACTATGATTAATACAACTGAAAGTATATCAGCAGTACCTGCTACAAAACTGTCAACTATTTCAGTTTCGTTCATTCCTGCTATTAGAGCAATTATTACTCCCATCACAAAGAACCACATAGCGATTTCACCAAAGTACCAATCTCCATAGTCGGCACCTGTTAAGAAATCTGTTCTTCCTGCAAAAGCTGTAATTCCTAAGTCAACCCAAGGAATAAGAGAACCGATCATCACGATAAAGGTTATTGCAAATACTACCAATACCGCTTTATGAGTTCCTGTGAAGTTTGCAACATCTTCGCCTGCTATTTCAAAGTGCTTCATTTCTTCTTGCTCTTGTAGAGAAAGTATAGTTGAGCCCTTGTCTTTTTGAACTTTTTTAGCGTAGTTTACTACGAAGAATATACAGATAACTACTGTTGATAACCAAAGAACAACTCCTAGGGGTAGGATTATACTTTGATCTGCTTGAATACCGATAGATCCTAAAGCATCTATAGCAACACCTATTGCGAAGGGGTTAACTGTAGATCCAAGTACACCGGCTCCTGCTCCTAAACAAATAGTTGCCACAGCCACAACAGAGTCAAAGCCTGCAGCTATCATCGCCGTGGTTATAACGCCATAGAAGGCTACTGTTTCTTCCGCCATTCCGTAGGTTGTTCCACCAAGGGAGAATAGCAACATCAATGTTACAATCAGTCCTATTTCTTTACCCTTGCTGTTTTTTACCAATCTGTGAATTCCCGCTTCAAGAGCACCTGTATCTGTAACTATTCCTAAAAATCCTCCAAGTACAAGTACAAATATTGAAATATCTATTGCGTCAACAAATCCGTAGTATGGAGACATGAACAGGTCTGAAAACCTTGCTCTTGCTACTTCTGATACGGGTTCTTCAGCACCCTTAGGTAATACTGGGTCAAATGTCATACCATTGAAGAAAAATGAAATCACAAATATTGCGATCAAAATTATAAAAAGAATACTAAAGGCCGATAAAGACTTTTTTTCTTTTTTCTTTTCCATTACATA
>JAUNLL010000063.1:5737-6064 GCA_030532275.1 Peptoniphilus sp.
AGAGAGGTTATTATTGCAACAGCATCTTTTTTACTATTTTCTACAAAATTCTTGCAGGCTTCAACCTTTGGAAGCATTGAACCCTTGGCGAATTGACCTTCTTCTATATATTTATCAACTTCAGCTAATGTCATGGAATCCAAATCTTTTTGATTTTCAGTGTTGAAATTGATAGCTACTTTTTCAACAGCAGTTAAGATTATGAGCATATCTGCATCTAAATCCATTGCCAGCTTTGCACTGGAAGAGTCTTTGTCTATTACAGCAGGTACTCCTTCAAATCCTTCTTCGGTTTCGATTACAGGTATTCCGCCGCCACCTACGGTT
>JAUNLL010000063.1:6074-7007 GCA_030532275.1 Peptoniphilus sp.
ATTACCACGTTGCCTTTTTCAACTATGGATTTGACTACTTCCGATTCAACTATTTTCACTGGCTTCGGGGAAGCTACTACTCTTCTGTATCCTCTTCCTGAGTCTTCTACAAAAGTGTATCCCTTTTCTGCAGATATCTTTTCAGATTCTTCCTTGTCATAAAATGATCCTATGGGTTTAGTCGGGTTTTCAAAAGCTTGATCTTCTTTATCGACAACTACTTGAGTAACTACTGTAACACATGTCTTGTCAACATTTTGTCTTCTAAGCTCATTTCCTATTGCCTGTTGTAGATGATATCCTATATATCCTTGGCTCATCGCTCCACATTCAGGAAAAGGCATGCTTGGAGTTCCCGCACCACTTTGTGATGCGGACTCCATAGCTAAATTAATCATACCGACTTGAGGACCATTTCCGTGACCGATCATTACTTCGTGTCCTTCTTTTATAAGCTCTACTATGGGTTTAGCTGTTTCTTTTACAAGTCTAAGCTGTTCTTCGGGAGTATTTCCCAAAGCGTTACCTCCAAGAGCGATAACAATCCTTTTTGTCATAGATTACCTCTGCAATTCTTACTTCAATGTTGCATACATAACTGCTTTTATTGTATGCATGCGGTTTTCAGCTTCATCAAATACCTTTGATTGTTTTGATTCGAAGACTTCGTCGGAAACTTCCATTTCTGAAACACCGAATTTTTCAGCAATGCTCTTGCCTATTGTTGTGTTTGTATCGTGGAAAGAGGGTAGGCAATGCAAGAAGATAGCTTCTTTATCTGCCATTTCCATTACTTCCTTTGTAACTCTGTAAGGTTCTAGAAGTTTAATTCTTTCTTCCCATACTGAATCAGGTTCTCCCATTGATACCCAGATATCAGTGTATATCGCATGTGCTCCGGTTGCTCCTTCTTTTACATCGTCAGTAAGAGTA
>JAUNLL010000002.1 GCA_030532275.1 Peptoniphilus sp.
ACACGCATAATCCCTCTGAAAGGGATAAAAAAGCCATAGAAGAGTTTAAAAATTTTGAATACTATGTATCCAATTTAAAGATAAAAAAAGTAAAATAAAAGGGCATAACCATGAGTTGCGCCCTTTTTTTGAGGAAAGGATTATTTTTGAAGTTTTTCGCCGCATTGGGGACAGTAATTATAGTTTTTTTCCAGAGTTTCGCCACAGAAGGGACAGTATTTAAAAAACTTGGATCGCTCCGAGGTTTCGGTATTTTCCCCATTTTCTGTATCTTCTGTATCTTCCCTGTGGACATCAGACATTAAGGCATGGAACTTTTCCTTGAAGTAGGGCAGATTTTTGCTCATATCTTCGTAATTCTTGTCCAACTTTTGCCTGCGAATTCTGTCCATATTTGAAGGGTCTTTCCTGTAGCTATGTACTTGATCCTCGAAATAATCAGGGGTACCTTGTTTTTTATCTTCTCTGTAGATTTTATAGGATTTAATAAAGAAATTAAGCATAAAAATTCCCATCAACACAAAAATAAATCCCAAGAGAGGAAAGATATAACCCATGATTATATTTCCCGATTCTCTGAAGTGCAGAGTCTTGATGTAGGACACATAGGTCCACAGAATTCCTATTAACATCATTAAAATAGCACCAAGCAGGTTGAATAGCGACGGTTTATTTTCCAAAGTATCACCTCTACTAATAGGTTATACCCTTTGAAGCGTATTGTAAATTAAAAGTTATTGTATTAATATTATGAAAAGGACGGCGCAAGATTTCTTTGCAAAAAATAGAAATTCCCTCTGTGGAAAAGGCGTTGTTTTGTGTTAGGATATTACTTAGTTTAAAAATTGAAATAAAATTATTTCGTGTTTTACGAAAGTAGAAAAGAGGAAATTAATTGTCCGGAGTTAAATCCATACATGATATAGAAAGATCCATAATCAAAGGTTACAGAAATTACCTGTGGAGCAACTTCATAAAAGCCATAAAGGACTTTGAACTGGTGCAGGAAGGCGACAGAATTGCAGTGGCCATATCGGGAGGCAAGGACTCCCTCACCTTGGCGAAGCTACTTCAGGAGCTGAAACGACACAGCAAGTACAATTTTCATCTGGAATTCATAGCCATGGATCCCGGCTATAAAAGGGAGAACAGAGAATTGTTGGAATACAATTGTGAGATGATGGGTATTCCGGTGAAAATCCACAACTCCGACATATTCGAGGTGGCGAACAGATTAGATGAAGAAAACCCCTGTTACATGTGTGCGAGGATGAGAAGAGGCAATCTCTACTCAAAGGCTCAAGAGTTGGGATGCAACAAACTTGCCTTGGGACACCATTTTAACGACGTAATAGAAACCATTCTCCTAAATGTGATCTTTGCGGGAAACTACAAAACCATGATGCCCAAGTTGCACTCCAAAAACTTTGAAGGTCTGGAGCTCATAAGACCCATGTACTATATAAAGGAAAAATCCATAATCAGCTTTATGAACAGCACGGGACTTCACGCACTGGACTGCGCCTGCAGCATAACGGAAAAGCAGGATGCGGGCATGAGATCTTTTGTGAAGAAATTAATTGAGGATTTGCAAAAGGTAAATAAAAATGTGGATATAAATATCCTGAGATCTGCGGAAAATGTGGACATAGGAGCTATAGTCGCATATAAGAAGGGCGATAGGAAAATAAATTTTTTGGAAGAATATTACAAGGAGGAAAATTATTGAAACTGATATCTTGGAATGTAAACGGACTTAGAGCGGCAATAAGAAAGGGGTTTATGGAATCCTTTGAAGAATTAGCTCCCGACATAATGGCTCTGCAGGAGATAAAGCTATCTGAAGGACAACTGGATTTGGAGATAGAAGGCTATGAAATGTACTACAACTACGCCGAGAGAAAGGGCTATTCAGGTACTGCCGTCTTTACAAGAATCAAACCCTTGGAAGTTACCTACGGAATAGGAATTGAAGAGCATGACCACGAAGGCAGAGTCATATGTTGTGAATTTGACAAATTCTACTTTGTGACGGTTTATACTCCCAACTCCAAGAGAAAATTGGAAAGACTTGAATACAGAATGAAGTGGGAAGATGACTTCAGAGATTATCTGCAGGCTCTGAGAGATAAAAAACCCGTGATCCTCTGCGGAGATTTAAACGTGGCGCATAAGGAAATCGACCTTGCAAATCCCTCTACAAACAGGAGATCTGCGGGATTTACCGATGAGGAGAGAGAAAAATTCACGACTTTGTTGGACAGTGGATACATCGACACCTTCAGAATGCTCTATCCCGACAAAGAAGAGGAATACTCATGGTGGTCCAATTTTGCAAAATCCAGAGAGAGAAATGTGGGCTGGAGAATTGACTACTTCGTAATATCCGATGACATAAGAGAAGAAGTTGAAGATGCGACCATTCATCAAGACATCTTCGGATCGGATCACTGTCCCGTGGGATTGATTTTAAAATAAATTGTGAGAAGCTGTTAAATTTTACAAAGATTTGACAGCTTTTTTATTGTAGAGATGATATTAAAGTGATATCATAGACATATCAAAAAAGGAGGAGTTCTATGAAGGAAAGAAAGAGGAGCAGAATGCAAAAAGGGGAGATGGAAGAAAAAATTCTCAAGGCGAAACCGGGAATACCCATGCTGATATTATTAATTATAACGCATGTTTTATCAGTGTTTATCTTTGTTAAGGGACTTGAACTCGTCGCCAGAGATATTCCCAACGGAGCTGTGCTAATAATTTTTGGAGTTATTTGGTTTTTTGTAAACATAGTTCTATACTTCGGATTTAAAGTAATCAAGCCGCAAGAGGCCTTAGTACTTACACTCTTCGGAAAATACTACGGTACTTTAAAGGAAACGGGATTTTACTATGTAAATCCCTTCAGTTCAGGCTTTAATCCCGCAGCCAATACATCCTTGGGACAAAGCGGAGATGTAAGCACAAAGAAAACTAAAATAATCCGTGCCGACGGAAGTAATTTAAGCGCTGAAATGCCCTCGGGCAAAAAGATATCACTCAAGGTGATGACCTTAAACAACTCAAAGCAAAAGATAAATGACAGACTGGGAAATCCCGTAGAAGTGGGCATAGCTGTCATGTGGAGAGTGGTGGATACTGCCAAGGCGGTATTTGAAGTGGACAACTACAAGGAATTTCTATCCTTGCAATGCGATTCTTCCCTAAGGGACATAGTGAGAATTTATCCCTACGACTCCGTGCCGGGAATTGACACCACAGGAGATGGCGAATCAGATGAAGGAAGCCTTAGAGGTTCCAGCACCATGGTCGCACATAGAATCAAAGAAAAAATTCAAGAAGGAGTAGATGTAGCAGGCATTGAAATAATCGATGCAAGAATCACATATCTTGCCTATGCACCGGAAATAGCAGCGGCAATGCTCCAAAGACAACAAGCCGCAGCAGTTGTAGACGCAAGAGCGACAATAGTGGACGGAGCTGTGGGAATGGTGGAAATGGCTCTTGAAAAACTCAGCGAAAAAGGCGTAGTTGACCTTGATGAAGACAAAAAGGCAACCATGGTATCCAATTTGATGGTGGTACTCTGCAGCAACAAAGACCCACAACCCGTGGTAAATAGCGGAAGTATTTATTAAAGAGAGTGATATTATCACAAGGAAACAAATACCGCTTAGGATATCGGAAGAGCTTTATGAGGAATTGTCAAAATGGGCCAATGACGAATTCAGATCCATTAACGGTCAGATAGAATATATACTGACACGAGAAGTAAAAAAAAGAAATAAGAGTGCATTTTCCAAAGAGGATAAAGAATAAATAGAGGATTGACTTAAGGGTCGGTCCTCTATTTATTGTTGTCTGTAATCAGTGGAGTTTAGGAAACTTAAAAAGGCAAATTTTTATTGTGTAATGAGAGAAAATTAGACGACATGGAGAAGAAGTGGAGAGGGAAATTTGTCTATGTTTCGATTTTGGAATAAAATGGTATAATATTGACTATGAAGTTTTAAAGTTTTTAAAATTTAGTAGGAAGGACAAAGGATGAAAAAATTAAATTTAAATAAAATTAAAATTTTTACAGTGGTAATTTCTTTAATTGCTCTTTTTGGGCTTAGCGCATGTGGTGATAAAGCTGAAGAGCCGAAAGAAAATCAAAGTGCAGCCATTCAATCTCAGGAGCAGGCGGAAGAAAGGGAACAGCCCGAGGAACAAAGGGAGATAAGGACTTTTAAGGATTTAAAGGTGGAAGATTTCTACGGAAAGGAAGTGGATTCTTCCATATTTGCAGAAAATAAAGTCACGGTGATAAACTTTTGGAGTACAACTTGTCCTCCCTGTATTGAAGAGTTGCCTATTTTAGAAAAGATAAGTGCGGATATGAAGGACAAGGGTGTGGGCGTTAAGGGATTTTTATATGAATTCGGAGTGCAGATAAATGATGAGGTTCTCGAAGAGGCTAATTACATCTTGGAAGAGGGCGGAGTTACCTACCAACAGTTAATAGGTGCCGGAGATATAATGAAAGATGAACTCATTCAGAGCATATATGCAGTACCCACCACCTTTGCTGTGGATTCGCAGGGTGAGATCATCTTTGCGACAGTGGGCGCCATGGATTATGACGGATGGCAGGAATTCATAGATGCGGCTCTCGAGGAGGTTCAATAAATTCTATGGGAGATGTGGAAAAGAGAAGAAAATTCGGAAGAGCCTTTTTGATTTTGGGAATAGTTCTCTTAGCTTTGGGAATATACAGAGGCGAGATGGTAACGGTATTTAGAAAAGCTGTGGTGATCTGCCTGGAATGTATAGGCATAGATTGAGGGCAGTAAGGCGGAGTGTAATGAAAGATAAAAAGAACAGCAAAATTTCAAATTTCCGAACAGGTTTTCAAATTCTGTTCACGGCTTTGACCAACGGATATGCTTTGGGATTTGCGAAGGGAAAAATTTATCAAGGTCCTGTTAAAAATCTATGTGTGCCGGGACTTAACTGCTATTCCTGTCCCGGTGCCTTGGGATCCTGTCCCATAGGAGCCTTGCAAGCGGTGGCCACCAGCAGAGATTTCAACATATCCTTTTACGTTATTGGATTTTTGATGATAATAGGCTCTCTAATAGGCAGATTTGTATGCGGTTGGATGTGTCCCTTCGGATTGTTGCAGGACTTACTCCATAAAATACCCTTTCCCAAGAAGATCAAGACCTTCAAGGGAGAGCGCCACCTGCTCAAAGCTAAGTACTTAATACTTTTGATTTTCGTCCTTTTGCTTCCCATCACTATCACCGTCGGCGGCGGATATGGAAAACCGTGGTTTTGCAAGGTGATCTGTCCCTCGGGAACTCTCATGGGCGGAATTCCTCTGCTCTTGACAAATGAGAGTTTGAGAAAGGCGGCAGGGCTTATTTTTTCATGGAAGGTCACCGTGCTTTTGATGATCATTTTTTTGTCCATGGTAATACATAGACCCTTTTGCAAGTACCTGTGTCCCTTGGGTGCCATCTATGGAGGTTTTAATAAAATTTCTCTATACCAATACACCGTCGATGAGCACAAGTGTATTAAATGCGACCAGTGCTACCGTCAATGCAGCATGAATGTGAAAATTTACGAAAATGCCACAAGTGCTGAGTGTATTCGTTGCGGAGAGTGTACCAAGGTGTGTCCCACCAATGCCATTTCGACAAAATTTAAAAAATAATTTTATCCTCTCTATGGAAGGGAGGATTTTTTTGTAGTTAAATATATATGAGATTAAAATTGAGGAAAAAATAGTGATTTAATTTATTTATTTAATAAAATAAAGCTGGACAAGGAAGTAATTGTGTGTTATGATTCTTAAAACTTTGAAGAAGGAGAATAATCATGAAAGCCATTACTAATGCACAATACTATTACAGCTTTTACTTTACTTATTTTTATAGTAGAGCTTTTTTGGGTTGTGCAGACGAGGAAACTTTTTCTTAGTTAGATAAGATCTTATTAAAAAGTAGTCTAAGCTCCCAAAAATACGGGGGCTTTTTTGTTGGATAATCTTACTTAAAAGGATTGCCTAAGCTCCCAAAAATATGGGAGTTTTTTTATTATAGCGAAGGGGGAGAAATTATGATAATAAAATTAAAAAGAAATCCGAAGGAAGAAGAAGTAGAAAATTTGCGCCGTTGGATAGAGGGACGGGGAATAGAGGTCATGACTTCCGTGGGAGCCAACATCACAATTTTGGGATTGGTGGGAGATACCACAAAGCTAGACATCGACTTGCTTAAAACTATGTCCATAGTGGAGGATGTAAAGAGGATTCAAGAACCCTACAAAGCTGTAAATCGTCGTTTTCATCCTGAGGATACTGTGATCACCTTGGAGGACGGAACTAAAATAGGGGGCGACAATTTCACCATGATCGCAGGACCTTGCTCCGTTGAATCTGAAGAACAGGTCATAGAGATAGCAAGGCGAGTTAAAAATGCAGGAGCAAATATTTTGCGTGGCGGTGCCTTCAAACCGAGGACTTCTCCCTACTCCTTTCAAGGCATGGGAACAGACGGACTGGAGTTGTTGCTCAAGGCGAAGAAGGAAACGGGACTGCCCATAGTTTCCGAGGTGATGGACGCATCTCAACTTCAATACTTCAAAGATGTGGATATTCTTCAAGTGGGAGCCAGAAATATGCAAAACTTCCATCTTTTAAAGGAAGTGGGAAAATTGGATAAACCCGTTTTATTGAAGAGAGGACTTTCAGCAACCTATGAAGAGTGGTTGATGAGTGCTGAATACATCATGTCAGGCGGAAATAAAAATGTAATTTTGTGCGAAAGAGGAATCCGAACCTTTGAAACAAAGACTAGAAATACTCTGGATATTTCTGCAATTCCGGTGTTGAAGTCCGAAACTCACCTGCCCATAATCGCAGATCCCTCCCATGCCACCGGCACGAGAAGGTTGGTTGAACCCCTTGCAAAGGCAGCAGTGGCTGCAGGTGCTCACGGTGTGATGATCGAAGTTCACAACAATCCCGAAGGTGCCCTTTGTGACGGTCCTCAATCCCTTGATCCCGAACAATTCGATGGCATAGCTGAAAAACTTAAAAAACTTCGCAAAACCATAGAGGAAATAGGATGAAAATAGGAGTTGTAGGCTTGGGATTGATGGGCGGAAGTTTTGTCAAGGCGATTAAAGAATACGGAAGTGAAGAGGTCTACGGCTTTGACAAAAATGATGAAGTTCTCAAAAGAGCGTTGAAGGATGGAAGCATAGATGATGTTTTGACGAGGGAAAATATCACGCAGTGCGACTTGGTAGTTCTTGCCTTGATGCCCGGAATAGCCATAGATTTTGTAAAGGAAAATCACACTTTGATAAAGGGACTTCTCCTTGATTTTTGCGGAGTGAAGAGAGAAGTGGAAAGACAGATTCTTCCCATTGCAGTGGAAAAGGGATTTTCCTACATGGGCGGACATCCCATGGCAGGTAGAGAAGTGGGCGGATATGAACACAGCAGCAAGGACCTCTACCAGGGGGCGTCGATGATTTTAGTAGAAAATGAAACGTCCCGAGGAAAGGGGAAAAACTTGGAAGAGTTTTTTTATAATTTAGGATTTGCACAGATAAAATACTCCGATTCCTCAACTCATGACAGGGTGCTTGCCTATACTTCTCAATTGGCCCATGTGGTGTCCAATTCCTTTGTCCAGTCGCCCACTCACAAGGAGGAATACGGATATTCGGCGGATAGTTTAAAGGATTTGACCAGAGTTGCCACCTTGGATGTGGACATGTGGACGGAACTGTTTTTTGACAACAAGGATTTTTTATACGATGAAGTCATGAGGATCAGCGACCATTTGAGCCAGTATGCAAGGGCGATTAAAGAGGAAGATGAAACCCTGCTGAAAAAACTGTTAAGCGCCGGTTGCATCGCCAAGAGGGAAATGGAAGAAAGAAGGAAGAATAATGGCGGAAATTCAAATTAATACAGGTAAGCCCTATTCTGTCTTTGTGGAGAGGGGACTATTCCAAAAAATCGGGCCCATGCTCAAGGATAATATAGGTGGAAAAGCCCTCATACTCACCGATGAAAGAGTGGGAAAACTACATGCTGATTTAATTTTAAGTCAGTTGCAAAGTCAAGGCATAGAAGGAAGTATCTATGTTGTAGAGGAAGGCGAAGGCAGCAAATCACTAAGGGTCTACGGTGAGATTTTGGAATACATGGCGGCGAACAATTACCACAGAAATGATACCGTCATATCTCTTGGAGGAGGAGTGATCGGCGATTTAGGCGGCTTTGTTGCGGCTACCTTTCAAAGGGGAATGGAATACATCCAAATGCCCACAAGCCTTTTGGCGGCTGTGGATTCTTCCGTGGGTGGAAAAACCGCTTTGAATTTGCAAGAGGGCAAAAATTTGGTGGGAGCCTTTAAGCAACCCCTTGCAGTGTACTGTGATCCCGAAGTATTTGCAACCATGGAAGATGAAAGATTTGCCGACGGAGTGGCGGAATCCATAAAGTACGGAATCCTCTTTGATAGAGATTTTTTCAATCTATTTAAAAATCCTCTGAAAAAAGACGATGAACGCCTTGAGAAAGTGGTGGAAAAAGCTGTGAAGTACAAGGCAAAGGTAGTGGCTGCCGATGAATTTGAACGAGATGAGAGAAAACTTTTAAATCTCGGTCACACCGTGGGACACAGCGTGGAAAAGGCAAGTGATTTTAAAATAACTCACGGACATGCCGTCGCCATAGGAACAGCTGTCATGGCGAGAGCCTGCAACAAAAGGAAGATTTTAAAGGATGAGGAAAAGGATGAAATACTGGAGGTTTTAGAGAAAAACAATTTGCCCGTCAATACATCCTTTTCCGTGGAAGAGCTTTTTAAATCTGTCTACAAGGATAAAAAAAGTGACGGAAAGAACATAACTCTGGTGGAGATAGAGAGAATTGGAAGGTGCAGACTGAAGAAAATTCCCCTTCCGTCCTTTAGAGAATACATTGAGGAGGGTCTTTGATGATTGTGGAAATCACTCCCAAAAAATTGAGGGGAGAAATGGAAATACTGTCTTCCAAATCTGACGGACACCGTCTGTTGATTTGCGCGGCTCTCAGCGATAAAAAAACGGAAGTGCTGATAAATAACAGCTCCGAAGACATAGAGGCGACCATGGGTTGTCTGAGGGCTTTGGGAGCGGAGTTTCAAAGGATTCCCGGAGGTTACGAGGTAACTCCCGTAAGGGATATTCCCGACTATGCGGAGATAAATCCCGTGGAAAGCGGCTCGACGTTGAGATTTATGTTGCCCGTTGCCACTGCCCTTGTGGAGAAGATCCGCTTCACGGGACGAGGAAGGTTGCCGAAAAGACCGATTAAAGATTTACAAGATGAGATGAAAAAAAAGGGTGTGAAATTTTCTCAAGATTTTTTGCCCTTCTGCACAGAGGGAAAATTAAAGGGAGGAAATTTTAAATTCCGTGGCAATATCAGTTCACAGTACATATCGGGAATACTGTTGGCGGCTCCACTTTTAGGGGGCAGAGTCACAGTTGAAATCGAGGGTGAATTGGAATCTCGTGCCTATGTGAACATGACCGTGGACAGCATGAGAAAATTCGGAGTGGAAGTAAGGGCAGAGAATAATTCTTACATAGTGGATAGCGAAGGATACAAAAGTCCGGGCGGAGTTTCTGCTGAGGGAGATTTTTCCAACGGAGCCTTTTTTCTGGCGGCGGGAGCCTTGGGAGGACCTGTGAAGGTGTCGGGACTTTCTGAAAACACCTTGCAGGGAGATGCGAAGATCGTAGACATATTGAAGGAAAGAGGAGCAGTTTTGGAAAAGGATGATGCTCTGATTTTTTCAAAGGGAGAGGAAAGAGCGCTTAATGTGGATCTGTCACAGATTCCCGATCTGCTTCCCGTGCTGGCTGTGGTGGCGAGTTTTTCTGAGGGAAAAAGTGTGTTTTACAACGGAAAAAGATTGAAATTGAAGGAGAGCGACAGACTTGAAACCACTGCAAAGATGATTGAGGACTTGGGCGGAAGGGCGCAGGTGACGGAGGACGGATTGATAGTTGAAGGTGGAGGACTAAGGGGCGGAAGGACGTCTTCCTTCGGAGATCACAGAATTGCCATGGCAGCTGCCATTGCATCCTGTAGAGCCGAGGAGAAGATAATCATCGAGGGAGCCGAAGCGGTGAACAAGTCCTATCCCGATTTCTTTGGAGATTTAGAAAAAATAGGGGGCGAGATAAATGTCATCCACATGGGGAAATAATATTAAAATATCTATTTTTGGAGAATCGCATGGAAAAGCTGTGGGAGTTGTCATTGACGGATTGCCCTCAGGAGAGGAAGTGGACGAAGAAAAACTGTTGGACTTCATGAAAAGACGAGCGCCGGGACAAAAACTGACCACGGGAAGAAAAGAAGCCGACCTTCCCCACATACTGTCGGGAATTTACCAGGGAAGAACCACGGGCAGTCCTCTCTGTGCAATTATTGAAAATAAAGATCAGCGCTCAAGGGATTATTCCAACTTAAAGGATGTACCACGCCCTGCTCATGCCGATTTGACAGCCTATTTTAAATACGGACAATTCGCAGATATGAGAGGTGGCGGACATTTTTCGGGAAGGCTTACAGCACCTCTGTGCATAGCAGGTGGAATTGCAAAACAAATTTTGGAAAGGCGAGGAATTTTTGTAGGGGCGCAACTTTTCTCAGTGGGCGAAGTGGAGGGCAGGAGTTTCAGAAGGGCGGATTTAAGCCTTGATGAGGTGCTTTCAGCAGGCAGAAGAGAATTTCCCACAGGAGATGAAGAAACTGAAGATAAAATGAAAGAATTGCTAGGGGAAGTATCATCGCAGGGAGATTCCATAGGGGGAAGTGTTGAATGTGCAGCCCTAGGTTTTCCCGCGGGAATCGGAGGTCCCATGTTCAAGGGAATGGAGAACGAAATCGCACAGATGATCTTCGGTATTCCCGGCGTGAAAAGTTTGGAATTCGGTTCGGGAGTGGAAGCAACTAAGATGAGAGGCTCTCAGCACAACGACCCCATTGAGATAGAGAAGGGAGCAATTCGCACTAAGACAAATAACGCAGGAGGAATAAACGGGGGAATAACCAACGGTATGCCCATAATCATCAGGGTGGGAATGAAACCCACACCCTCCATAGGATTGGAGCAGGAGTCCATCAGTCTTTCAAAGATGGAAAAGGAAAAGCTGTTGATTAAGGGAAGGCACGATCCTTGCATTGCCGTTAGAGCAGTGCCCGTGGTGGAGGCTGCCGTGGCTGTGGTATTGTTGGATCAATGGTTAGGAGCGGGATATGGATTTAAAAGAGCTTAGGGAACAAATCAACGAAATTGATAAAAATATATTGGAAGCCTTTACGGAGAGAATGGAAGTTTCTCGTGAAATTGCAAAGGTGAAAAAAGAAAAGGGCCTGAGTTTGGAGAACAAGGTGAGAGAGAGGGAGATAC
The DNA here is from genome assembly GCA_030532275.1 of Peptoniphilus sp. Classification (GTDB taxonomy): domain Bacteria; phylum Bacillota; class Clostridia; order Tissierellales; family Peptoniphilaceae; genus Peptoniphilus_E. Next base: position 11,478 of record JAUNLL010000002.1, read on the forward strand.
TGGACGGAATCACCGAAAAAACCGGAGATTTATCCCACTATGCAAGGCTTTTGTATTCGACGCTCTTCGATTTGAGCAAGTCCTATCAATCGCAATTCCTTTTTACAGAGGGAGAATTTGAAAGACAGTTGCAGAAGGCGGCGGAAAACACTCCCAAAATTTTCCCGAAGAAGGCGAAGATTGCAGTACAGGGAAGAGAGGGTTCCTATTCGCAACAGGCATCGGATCACTTGTTTTCACAGGGCAAGCTGTTGTACTTTCACACCTTTGAGGAAGTATTTGATGCAGTTGAGCGAGAGATTTGTGATTATGGTGTACTGCCCTTGGAAAATTCATCCAAGGGTTCGGTGAAGGAAGTCTACGATTTAATGGAAAGAAAGCAATTCTTCATCGTTGCATCTTACAGACTGTTAATTCACCACGCTCTCATGGCGAAAAAGGGAGTTGCAGAAGAAGAGTTAAGGGAAATAATCTCCCACGCTCAAGCTCTGGAGCAGTGCAGTGAATATTTGAGAAGCATTGAAAATGTGAAGGTGGGTTCTGTGGAGAACACAGCGGTGGCGGCAAAGATCGTCAGCGAATCACCTAGCAGAGAGATTGGAGCCATATCCTCATCTCACTGTGCCGATTTGTACGGATTGGAAGTTTTAAAGGAAGGAATTCAGAACAGCGACAACAATTACACACGCTTCATCTGCATTTCCAAAAAAATGGAAATCTATCCCGGAGCAAGTAAAATATCCTTCAGAACTACTGCTAAGCACGAGCCGGGCGGATTGTATAAAATCATTGCCCAGTTTGCAGCCTTGGGACTTAATCTCACAAAGATAGAAAGTCGTCCCATAATAGGAAAGGATTTTGAATTTTTATTTTATTTTGATTTTGAAGGATCGGTGCATATGCCCGAGGTTTTGGGATTGCTCAGCGCATTGAAGAGAGAGAACAAGAAATTTGTATTTTTAGGAAATTATTTGGAAAGGTAGCATATGAAATTCGGATTATTGGGAGCTAATTTGGGACACAGTTTTTCCAGGGAAATTCATAACAGATTGGGTGACTACACCTACGAGTTTTTTGAGCGAAGAGAAGATGAAATTGAAGAGTTGTTTAAAAATCCCGATATTGCAGGATTTAACGTGACAGTTCCCTACAAGCAAAGCGTGATTAAGTACTGCGATGAAGTGGATGAGGACGCTCTGAGCATCGGAGCGGTAAACACCGTAGTAAAAAACGAGGGGCGATCAGTGGGATACAATACCGACATCGACGGATTTTTATTTCAAGTGGAAACTTCTGGTATTTCCGTGGAAGGAAAAAAGGTCTTGATTTTAGGAGAGGGCGGAACGTCAAACACCGTGCATCGTGCCATGGAAAAATTGGGCGCAGGGGAAATACTCAAATTTTCACGGAGAGGACAGCTGAAGTTCAAAGATTTGGAAAATCATTTTGACGGTGAGATAATAGTCAACTGCACTCCCGTGGGAACCTATCCCAAGAACATGGAAAGCCTTGTGGATCTAAGGGACTTTTCGGATTTGGAGGGTGTTTTGGACGTGGTGTACAATCCTCTCAGAACCAAGATGATTTTGCAGGCGGAGGAATTAGGCATAAAAAACAATTCCGGATTGGGAATGCTCGTGGTGCAGGCAAAGATTGCATCGGAGTATTTTCAGAGGACTAGCATACCTCACGGTGAAGTTTTTAAAATTCTAAGGGAGATTGAAAGGGAATCGGAGAACGTAGTGCTAATAGGAATGCCGGGCAGCGGCAAGAGTGCTCTTGGGCAGAAGATAGCCGAGGCTTTGAAAAGACCCTTCATAGACATAGATGAAGAGATAGAAAGAGCTGTGGGCAAGTCCATCCCTGAAATATTTAAAGAAGATGGAGAGGGATTTTTCCGTGAAAGAGAAACCGAGATCACCGAGAAATTCGGCAAGAATAGGGGAATGGTAATTTCCACAGGCGGCGGCACGATTTTAAAGGAAAAAAACAGGCAGGCATTAAAACAAAACGGCAGAATATACTTGATCCGTCGACCTCTTGAAGAGTTGAGCACCAAGGGCAGACCCCTTTCAGAGGGCGGATTGATGAAATTGCAAAAATTATATGAAGAACGTCGACCTCTTTATGAAAAATTTTGCGATTATTCCGTGGATAATGAGTTTTTTGGAAAAACAGTACAGGATATAATAGGAGAGTTTTATGAAAATCATCGTCATTAACGGGCCAAATATGAATATGCTGGGCATTAGAGAACCGGATATTTACGGCAGAAAAACCTATGCAGATTTAATAAATATGATAGAAGAAGAATACAAGGACAAGAATTTGGACATAGAATTTTATCAGTCCAATCACGAGGGATGCATAGTGGATAAAATTCAGGATATGTACGGACAGAGGGATGCCATAGTCATCAATCCCGCTGCCTACACTCATACTTCCATAGCCATATTGGATGCATTGAAAAGCGTCGCCCTCCCTGCGGTGGAGGTTCATTTGACAAAGGTGGAGGACAGAGAGGACTTCAGAAGAATTTCCTATCCGGGAAAGTACTGTGAAAAAACCTTTGCGGGACTGGGATTTCAAGGATATATAGAGGCCATCGACTACTTGATTGAAAAATATGGCAAAGATCATGAATAAATAGAGAAAAGAGTTTATTATGGGTAATAAACTCTTTTTTACGCATGAAGTATTTTTCTGTCAATCTTCCACAAAGGTGATATCTGCAAATTTTGCTCCTGTGACCTTTGCCAAGTCCAGGGGATTTAACACCACTTGCATGCCAAGGGTGCCGGCGCTGACTGATATTTGTTTCAAATTTTCTGCATCGGTGTTTATGACGGTGGGAAATAATTTTTTCATGCCCACGGGGGAGCAACCACCGTGTATGTATCCCGTGAGTTGCTTTAAATCCCTTTGAGAGAGCATTTCTATCTTCTTCTCGCCCACGGTTTCAGCTGCTTTTTTCAGATCTAATTTTTGATTGACTTCTATCACAAAGACGTAATGGCCCTTTTTGCCTTGAGTGACCAAGGTTTTAAAGACTTCTCCATAGGCCACGCCCACCTTGTCGGCAACGGACATCCCGTCTATCTTGTCATCGGATATGTCGTAGATCCTCACTTCATAATTAACTTTATTTCTGTCAAGTATGCGCATTGCATTGGTTTTTTTCATTTTCTGTTCCATTCTTTTAATTAATTTCAGTTGACTTTTGAATTTTTGCATAAATAAAGGGTAGAGTTAATATAATTATAGCATAGCTTTTAATCCGCATGCGCAAATTTATGGAATTTTAACCTTGGAGGGATGATGATGAAATGGCGAGGAAGATCGGGCAGTTCAAATGTTGACGACAGGAGAGGACGAGGGGGCAGAGGTGGAGCAGGCCTGGGAATTGGAGGTCTGGTCATAGTGATTTTGTTCACTTTGCTCACGGGTGGAGATTTAGGCGATGTAATTGGCAATATCTCCATGATGGGCGGTACGTCCATTGAACAGAAATACGAGCCCACACAGCAGGAGGAGGAACTGGCGGAATTCAGCAAGGTTGTATTCAAAGATACCGAAGATGTTTGGAACGGCTTGTTTGAAGAGATGGGCGAGAAGTATGTGGAGCCGGGATTGGTGCTTTACACAGATTCGGTAAATTCAGGCTGTGGATATGCTTCGGCACAAATCGGGCCCTTTTATTGTCCTGCTGATGGCAATGTGTATATAGATTTGAGTTTTTACAAGGATCTAAATGACAAGTTCGGAGCAGCAGGAGATTTTGCCTTTGCCTATGTAATTGCCCATGAAGTTGGTCACCATGTGCAAAATCTCTACGGTATTTCCGGACAGGTGCAATCCCTTAGAAGCAAACTTTCCCAAAGTGATTACAACAAGTATTCTGTGGCCATGGAGTTGCAGGCGGATTACTTAGCAGGAGTTTTTGCGGCGCATCAAAGGGACAAGGGATATCTTGATGTGGGAGATGTTGAAGAGGCGATAAATGCCGCAGGTCAAATAGGAGATGACAACATTCAAAGGCAGACACAGGGTTATGTAGTGCCTGACAGTTTCACTCATGGAACGGGAGCGCAGAGAAAAGAGTGGTTTGAAAGAGGGTACAATGCAGGGGATCTGTCGGATTGGAACACCTTTAAAGCTCTGGGGCTTTAATCAAAATCAAGATATTTTTAAACATATAAACAAGAAAGGCAAGTAGAACACTTGCCTTTTACTATGTAGTATTTTAAATTAAAGAATCATTTATAGAAATTTAAAGAGCTTTGCAATAGGAGCAGGTTGGTAATGCTGCCCACGCCCTTGGGAACGGGTGAGTAGGCTTTGATTTTTCCGTCCACTGCAGCCGCATTCAAATCTCCTCTCCACTTGCCCTCCGCGTTCTTTGAAAGTCCGATGTCTATGACTGTGGAATTTTCTGTGAAATAGGATTCATCCAGCATTTCAGCCACGCCCATGGCTGTGAATACTATGTCGGCGTTTTTGGTGTGGAATTTCAAATCTCTGGTCTTTACATGGCACAGTGTAACTGTCGCCCACCTTGTGAGCAGAATCATCTCAAGAGGTTTGCCCACTACATCGGAGTGATTGATCACCACGCAGTCCTTGCCTTCCAGATCAATTCCGTAATGGTCGAGAAGTCTTATGGAGGCTTTAGGAGCTAAGGGAATAAATCCCTCCACATCTCCTGAAAAAACCTTGGCTTTATTGAGGGGATTTACACAATCCAAGTCCTTTTTCGGAGAGATTAGATTGTTTATCCTGTGAGCATCCAGGTGGTCTGGATAGGGTCTGAAAACAAGAATACCTCCTATGCTGTCATCCTTATTTATTTTGTCGATTAAATTCAAGACAGAATCTTCTTCCGCATTTTCATCCAATTCGTGAATTTCATATCCGATTCCAAGTAAATCAGCACTTTTTTTAATGCCCCTTTCGTAGGCTAAATCGGCTCCCTTCGCTCCAAATCTCAATATGGATATCTTGGGAGCGACGGTGAGCTGTGCGATTTCTTCTTTGATTTCAGCGATTATTTCGTCATAGAGTTCTGTCGAATCAAGTACCTTTGTCATTTTAAATCTCCTTTTCAAGGTTCGAAGGGTTCAACTAAAGAGGAGCTGACCCATGAGTATTGAGTATCGTCGTTATTTAAATAAAATCCGTACCAAAGGGTGTCACCTGATTTTTTTGAATCGTAGACGGTGAATATATATCCCTCGTTGAATTGATCCACTATTTCTCCGTCCAGTCCCGGAGTGGCTCTGACGTTCACTCCATCGACCTTAATCCTGAAATCTCCGTATTCCTGAGACAATTGAGCGTATCCCGAATTTTTTCTTTTGGAAGCGCTGTTTTCCAAATCTTCATTTTGCAATCTCAGTCTTTGTATTTCCGATTCCAGGCTTTCAATCTTTGCTGTGGTTTCAGGATCCAGTTGAGGATTTTTTGCTCTTGCCTCTGCTTCTTCGTACTTGGCACTCATTTGGGCAAGGTCCGATTTATATTTCATGTTTTGAGCGAAAAGCCAGATATTTGTCAGTAGGGAAAGGACTAACAAAAGCAAAAATAATCTGATTTGCTTTTTGTATTTAAGAATATAATTTCTCTTTTCGTTATTGTTCATAAAACACCTCAAATTCTATTGTAGATCTTTGTAGACAATATTTCCTCTGCAAATAGTATATTTGATTTTTCCGGGGAGTTTTTCTCCTATATAGGGAGAATTTTTAGACTTTGAAGAAAAATCTCCCACGATGTATTCCTCTTTGTCATCAAAAATAACTATATCTGCCAAGGATCCTTCAATTAAATTACCGGCATTTAAATTGTATAGCATAGCAGGATTTACGGTCATCTTTGCCAATAGCTCCGAAAGGGTCAAGTGTCCCTCATTGACTAAATTTTTAATGCCTAACCCAATGGCTGTTTCAAGTCCGATTATCCCAGAGGGTGCCTTTGTGAATTCCACATTTTTTTCTTCCTCTGTGTGTGGTGCGTGGTCAGTTGCGATTATCTCAATGGTATTGTCCTTTAATCCCTCTATTATGCCCAGTCTGTCCTCTTCCGTCCTCAAGGGGGGATTCATCTTTGCAAGAGTGCCCTTTTCCCTTAGGAGTTCTTCTGTGGAGGAAAAATGGTGTGGTGTAACTTCGGCAAAGAGATTTGCACCTCTTTTTTTGTAGTATCTCACCAGTTCCACTCCGCCCTTTGATGAAATATGTTGAATATCCACCTTTGCTCCCGTTCTCAGCGACAAAAGTCCGTCCCTTGCTATCATCACTTCCTCCGACAGAGCGGGAGAACCGTACAGACCCATTTCTTCCGAGACTTCTCCGTGATTTATTCCGTTTTCAACATTTAAGTAGGGACTTTCCTCATGGAAGGATAGGGGTACCTTTAATTTTTCCGCTCTCTCCATACCTTCTATTACCAACTTCAAGTTCATATTTGGAATTCCGTCATCGGAGAAACCCACAGCGCCCTTTTCGATTAAATTCTCCATGTCCACAAGCTCTTCACCGCCTAAATTCTTGGTCAAGGATGCCACCGTGTGAACATTTATGGGAGATTTTTCGGCTTTTTTCAAAAATTCCTTGAGGACTTCTTCGCTATCCATGGCAGGTCTTGTATTTGCCATACACACCACGGAGGTATAGCCGCCCCTTGCCGCCGCATTAGAACCCGTGAGCAAATCCTCCTTGTGAGTGAAGCCGGGATCTCTGAAGTGGACATGCACATCCACAAAGCCCGGAGCTGCGATCAATCCTGTTCCGTCTATGGTATTTTCCTCTGTCCTATCTATCTTACCTATGGTTTTTATCCTATCTCCCTCCAATAGGATATCGGTCACTTCGTCAGTGTCCGTTGCGGGATTTATAAGTCTTATATTTTTAATTAACATTTTCACACCTCATGTATATTATAAGGCATAGAAAGATGTAAAACAAAAGCATTTAACAATCTTTTCAAATTATTTGCACTTAGTCTAAAAGAGGAAAAATATTTTTGAAATCTTTGTCACTGCCTAAAAACTCAAAATTTATAAAATGCCATGACAAAAGTTCTAAGCAGTCCTAAATTTTAAAAATGCTTTTCTAAAGTATCAAATTATACCAATAGCTATTTTTATAAAATATACTTATTTCGTTGATTTTACTAAGAATTTATGGTACTTTCATATCTGTAAATAAATTAATTGTTTTGTTGAGATCTCATGGAGGTAGTATGGCGGAATTTAGTATATATGATGTACTTGGACCCATAATGGTGGGGCCCAGTTCTTCTCATACGGCGGGAGCTTGCAGAATTGCTCAAGTGGCCCTCAAGATATGCGGAAGAGATTTTAAAAGCGTAGAGTTCATTCTTCACGGATCCTTTGCGGCAACTTACAAAGGACATGGCACGGACAAAGCACTTCTTGGAGGAATTCAAGGTTTTGACACCTATGACGACCGCATAAGATATTCCTTTGAATATGCGGAAGAAGCGGGAATCAAATATTCTTTCAAGACTGCCGATCTGGGAGAAGAGTACCATCCCAACACGGTGAAGATAGTTTTTCACTATGATGACAGAGATGAGTATGTAATAGGCAGCTCCATAGGTGGAGGAGTGATGGAAATTGTAAATATAAACGGAATTGCCCTTAGATTCAGAGGCGAGTTTCCCGTTATATTGCTCCAATATCCTGAACAAAAGGGAGTTATCGCCTATGTGTCTTCAGTATTGTTATCAAGCAATTATAATATAGAATCCATAAATACTGACAAGGACACACTGAAGAACATAGTGACATTGACCGTTGAAATCGACAAAAACTTAGCGGAAAATTTAAAACCTGCAATAATTGGCAGCGATAGATTTACTTTTTCCAAGTATGTAGAGGTGTAGTATGTTAAATAAAGCTGAAGAAATAATAGAATACTGCGAAAAAAACGACTGTCATATCTATGATTTAGTTCTTGATTATGAAATGAAAGTTTTAAAGAAGAGCGAAGAGGAAATCAGATCTTACATAGATGAAATCATATCCATAATGGAAGGCTCAGCCACGAGATATTTGGAAGATCAGACGGAAACTCAATACAAAATGATTGATGGATTTTCAAAATTGACCTATGCCTATGCGCAAAACAAAGAACCCATAATGGGAGAGTTTGCGACAAAAGCCATGGCAATGGCCTTTTCCACATCGGAAGTCAACGGCTCCATGGGAAAAATAGCGGCGGCACCCACTGCCGGTTCCTCGGGAATAATGCCGGCGATGTTGGTATCGGCGAAGGAAAGATACAACTTCGACCAGAGGACTTTGCAAAATGGATTTTTGACATCGGTGGGAATAGGGCAAGTCATCGGAAAGTACGCAACCTTTGCCGGAGCTGAGGGAGGTTGTCAAGCTGAATGCGGTTCAGCATCGGCTATGGCGGCATCGGCTTTGACGGAAATGCTTGGCGGAACACCGGAACAGGCTCTTACTGCTGCAAGCATCACTCTCATAAATGTAATGGGTCTTGTGTGCGATCCCATAGCAGGACTGGTGCAATATCCCTGCACCTTTAGAAATGCTTCGGGAGTTATAAATGCATTCATATCCACGGATCTTGCCCTTGCAGGCGTTAAATCCATAGTTCCCTTTGAAGAAGTGGTTCAAGCCATGAAGGAAGTGGGAGATAAAATGGATGTCAGCTTGAGAGAAACAGGTCTTGGCGGAATTGCAGGCACAAAGACAGGTCAATGCATCAGAAAAAATTTTTTAAACATAAAAGGAGAATAATATGTCAGAATCAAGCAAAAAATTCAAATTGGGACTTATTCCCAAACTAATTATCGCAATATTATTGGGTACGCTTGTGGGATACTACTTGCCCGCCCCTGTAATCCAAGCAATAGTTACAGTATCATCGCTTTTCGGAAAATTTTTGAACTTCATAATACCCCTTATGATAATCGCCTTTGTATCTAAGGGAATTGCGGACTTGTCCGAAGGAGCAGGAAAGCTGTTGTTGGTAACTCTTGTGTTGGCCTACGGTTCAACTTTAATCGCAGGAACTCTATCCTACACCATGGCTTCAAACATATTTCCCAGCTTTATATCACAACAAATGGTACAGGATATTCAAAATGCCAGCGAAAGAACCCTTGAACCTCTTTTCCAAATACCGCTTAATTCCTTCATAGATGTAACGGCAGCCTTGGTACTTGCTTTCATCATGGGACTTGCAGTATCGGTACTCAGACAAAAGGGATCGGGAAAAACCTTTTATGCACTTATAAATGAATTTAATGAAATAATAGTAATGGTCCTTTCAAAGGCGATAATACCCCTACTGCCATTGTACATATTCGGAAACTTCGCAAACATGGCATACTCAGGATCTGTCTTTGCAATCTTGTCCATATTCATAAGAATATTCGCTTGCATCATACTGCTTCACATCGTCTACCTGTTTATCATGTTCTTGATTGCAGGTGTGTATACGGGCAAAAACCCCATCACTTCCTTCAAAAAGGCCACTCCTGCATACTTCACAGCTGTGGGAACACAATCAAGTGCTGCGACCATACCTGTAAATATAAACTGCAACAAAAACATAGGAGTTTCAAAACAAATAAGGGACTTTGTAATACCCCTTTGTGCGACTTGTCATATGCCGGGATCTATGATCACACTTATATCCTGCGTGTTCACACTTTTGCACATGTATGATATGCCCCACGGATATGGACTTATAGTCAGATTCATAGCAATATTGGGCATAGCCATGGTAGCGGCTCCCGGAGCGCCGGGTGGAGCGGTAATGAGTGCTCTTCCCTTCCTGCCGGTAATTGGCGTTGCAACGGAAAGCCCCATAGCTACAATACTTATTTCACTTTATTTGACACAGGACAGCTTCGGAACAGCGGCAAATGTCACAGGCGACAATGCAATATCCATGGCTGTTGAAAAAATCTACTACAAACACATAGTAAAAAGACCCATTCCCGTAGAGGAATAGGAAACAAAACCGGTCAAGGTTGTATCAACTTGACCGGTTTTTTTATGGACACATTTAAAGGCAGCCTATCTCCACCATGTAAAAAATAAATATAATATCATATATATGACTACCTGATGCAGCAGGTAGATGACAAGGGAGTGCCTACCGATTTTCGACAATATATTTTCTCTTCCATATATTCCGAAGAAATCATTTTTCTTTAAGTACAATCCCAGAAAATATCCAAAGTGGTATATGAATACCCAGGGAATCAAGGGAAAGTAGTCCGAAGATGTAAATTCACGAGAGGGAAATCCAAGAAAAAACAAGTTGTGTTCATAGAGCGTTTCACTCACGGGTATTTCAGCGAAGAATAAATTCACAACTCCCGAGGATATAGAATAAAATATCAGAAAAAGGACAAGAAATATCGGCGCTAAAAATCTTTCATCAAAGCCTCCCAAGGCTTTTGCGGAGAAGTATAAAATTATCATTGAGGCGCCAAGGCCGCTTAACACGCCGAAGACTATCCTTTCGTCGGGGATAGCCACGGAAGTGACAAGAGTGATCAAAATTCCCAAAAGAGTTAAGATCAATCCTCTCTTCAACAACTTGCCTCTTTCGCTGAGAGTTGCCGAAATACCTGATATTGTGAAGAAACTCACAGCTATGGATATTTGCCAAGGTCTTACATTTTCTATGGTGTAAAAGGAAATATCACAATTGAAGATATACACCAAGTCGTAAAAGAGGTGGTACAGTACCATGGACACTATGGTAAACCCTCTGAAACTGTCAAGGCTGTGAACTCTTTTCATAGGTCATGCCTCAAGGATTTGAGCAGTTTTATTTCTTCTCCGTGACCTGCGTTGTCGTTGGGAGTTTCCAAGAAAAAGGGTAAGTGTCTTAATTTTTCGTGGTTTATTATCCTTTCAAAGGCTTCAAGTCCAATATGGCCTTCTCCGATTTTCGCATGGCGATCCTTTTTTGAACCCTTGGGTGTCATGCTATCGTTTAAGTGAAGGGCTAAGAGTTTTTCCAAGCCTATGATTTCATCAAATTCCTTCAGAACTCCATCTAAGTCCTCTACTATATCGTACCCTACGGAATAGACGTGGCAGGTGTCCAAACACACGCCCAAGTATTCATTGAGATGCACTCCATCCATGATTTTTTTAATCTCCTCAAATCGGGAACCCACTTCCGTGCCTTTTCCGCTCATGGTTTCCAAGAGGACAGTGCTTTTCATACCCTCAAAGAGAGAGTTGTTTAGCAACTGGGATATTTCATCTATGGCGATGTCTGTTCCCTTGCCCAAGTGATTGCCCGGGTGGAAGTTGTACAGATTGCCGGGGAAGTATTCCATTTTATTCAAGTCATCTTTCATGACCTCCAAGGCGAATTCCCTGACGTATTCTTTGTCTGAAGAGGGATTTAAGGTGTAGGGAGCATGGACTAAAAAGACCTTGAAATTATTTTCTTCCATGAGTTGCAGAAGTCTTTGGGCATCTTCGGGATCGAATTTTTTAGATTTTGATCCTCTGGGATTTCTCATGAAAAACTGAAAGGTATTTGAATTTATTTCTTCTGAATATTTGAACAATCCGCTGAAACCTTTGTCGAAGGATTGATGTGCGCCTATTATAAATTGATCTTGCATAAAAACCTCACTAATACTTTAACTAAAAAAATATTTTTCTATTTGTTATAATATACCCATAGGAGGAATAGTTATGATGGGAAAAATTTTAGTCGTTGACGACGAAAAATCAATTGCTGAAATAATTGAATACAATTTGAAGAGAGAAGGATATGAGGTTACATTGGCCCATGACGGACAGGAAGCCTTGGATATATTTAAAGATAAAAACTTCGATCTGATCATCTTGGATATAATGATGCCGAAACTAGACGGTTTTTCCGTGTTGAAGGAAGTGCGAAAATCTTCCGGTGTCCCCGTGATAATGCTCACGGCAAAACAAGAGGAAGTGGACAAGATATTGGGTCTTGAATTGGGAGCTGATGACTATGTGGTGAAGCCCTTTTCCATGAGAGAGTTAATAGCTAGGATAAAGGCTATTTTAAGGAGAAACGGACTGGAAAGCGAAGGGGTGAAGTCCAATATCTTGGAAGTGGGAGATCTTAAAATCGACATGGACAAGTACGAGATAAAGAAGAAGAACAAGGAGATAAATTTGACCTTGAGAGAGTATGAACTTCTCAAGTACCTAATTGAGAGAATGGGGCAAGTGGTGTCCAGAGAGGAGCTTTTGGACAAGGTGTGGGACTATGAATACTACGGAGATATAAGAACCGTGGACGTCACCATAAGAAGACTTAGAGAAAAAATCGAAGACAAGGGCAAGGATTACAAATATATTTTGACAAAACGTGGAGTGGGATATTATTTCGGGGGATAAGAGATGTTTAACAGCATTAGATATAGATTTATAATTATATATCTGCTTTTGGTTCTCATATGCATGGCAATAGTGGGTGCCTTTATAATAAACAGACTTGAAGTTGTGCAGATTGACAGCATAACAAATCAAATGCAGCAAACTCTTCAATCCATTGAAAATACTGCGGGGTTTTTGTCTGAAGAGGAGTGGAATGAAAAAGATGCAGAGATATACAATACTCTGTCGGCTTGGAAAATATCGCAAAACGATACGATCTATGCCATCTCCGAAAACAACGACATACCGGAGATAGTCAGTTCCACCGCCAATGCGAAGATAGGGGGCAGATCCGCCCTTTCCCATAAATCTCTGGAGCCCAGTTTGATATTGAGCGCACTCAAGGGAGAAGAATCGGAAACCGTAGTCTTGGGTGAAATAGATGATTTAAATTCAAAGCATATAGCCAAACCCATATTCTCCTCCGAGGGAGATGTGAAGGGAATACTCTACATGACTTCAAATTTATCGGAGGTCTATCAGGTTGTGGACAAGGCACGTTCCATACTGACCAATGCCACGGGAATCGCCTTGGTCATAACGGCTGTATTGGGATACTTCATAGCAAGTTCCATCACCGAACCCATAAGGGATGTCACCAAGAAGGCATCGGCAATGGCAAAGGGCGACTTCGATCAAAAGGTAGAAGTCAAATCCGATGACGAGATAGGAAACTTGGGGCATATGTTCAACTACTTGACCGATGAGCTGAAATCCACAATATCACAGATGGAGTTGGAGAAGTCGAAGCTCAACACCATATTTAACTACATGGCCGAAGGAGTCCTTGCCATAAACAGAAAGGGATACATGATTCACGCAAATCCCATAGCCAGAAATATTTTAGATTTAGATGAGGACTACATAGAAAAGCAATTCGACCTTTCGAAGTTGAATATAAAGGTGGATTACAACGTGCTTTCAACTCTGGAGGGAGAAAGTCAGGTGCCCATAAAGGGTGAATTTTACAAGATAAAGTATGCGCCTTACAGACTTAAAAATTACTTTGATTTGGGAATTATCGTGGTGCTTCAAGACATCACCAAGGAGCACGCCCTTGAAACCATGCGAAAGGAATTTGTAGCCAATGTGTCCCATGAGCTTAAAACTCCCATTACTTCCATAAAATCCTACACCGAAACCCTATTGGACAGCGGCAATTTTACAGAACAGGACAGAAAATTCCTCGACGTGATAAACAAGGAAAACAACAGAATGTCATCCATAGTGACGGATTTGCTGCAACTTTCCGATATAGATTACAAATCCTACGCCTTTAAGTACGAGCCCATAGACACCTATGATGCCATAAGCAGCGTACTGGAGAGCTTGGAACTATTCATAAAAGAAAAGAAGCACAGAATAAAATTGGATGTGGATATGGATATAAAGGATATTTTTGCAGACAGAAACAGCTTGGACAGAATATTGATAAACATAATTTCCAATGCGGTTAAATACACCGACGACAGAGGAAGAATAAGGATATCTGCCACATCAGATGAAGCCTATGTAAAAATTTCCGTGGAGGACAACGGAATAGGAATACCGCAAAAGGATATGGACAGAATTTTCGAGAGATTTTACAGAGTTGAAAAATCCCGCTCAAGGGAAATGGGCGGTACGGGTCTTGGACTTGCAATAGCCAAGGAACTCACGGAACTTATGAAGGGCAGTCTGAAACTCAGCTCTCGCTACGGAGAGGGAACGACTGTCACCATAAGGTTAAGAGCCTGTTAGGTGGTAAAATGAAAAAGAAAATCACGCTTAACTTCATATTGGTATTTTTGGTGTTGCTGACCATCCTACAAGCAGGTGCTCTGTGGATACAGTTGTCATCGAAAAGTGAAGGGAAGAGAAGGGCGCAAAATGAAGATGCATCCTATTTTAAAACCATGCTAAGACCTGAAAAGGCGGTAATCAACTTTTCGGGCTACGACCACACTCTTCTCTATGATTGCAGAGATATCTATGACAGATACAGAGATTTGATAATTGAAACCTTGGGAAAGACATCTGTGGAAGAGATGATTTTGCTATCCACGGAAGAATACATGGACTTGATGAAAAAAAGCTCCATAGTATTTCAATTCAATGATGATATAGAGGGAAATATTTTTGCCAACTTCACGGGACTGGGGGCCGTGAACTCTCAAGAGAACAGTCAACTGAGAGAGATCTATCTTTCCAATGAGGAAGTGGCAATATCCATGGATGAAAAACACTACTATGTGAATATCCAAGGAGTGGAGGGACTGGAAAGCGAAATAATATCCCTAAAGAACACCGAATACGATCCCTATTTAAATTTTAAGGAACTATACGATATAGACAAAAATATATACTTTCCCGCAAGAAATCAATTCTTGGTGGACAGGGTATTTTATATGTCAAATATCGACAATATGAATGATGTATACAGACAAAATATAGTTGAGAGATTTTTGTCCATGGATATAGAATACGTCAATCAGATAACTCAATCGGAGGAAACCATCTATGCCTTCGGGCAAAAATACCTGAAGTTCAGCAATGACGGAACCATAGAATACGTCAACAACGAGGAATTTTCATCACAGAATTTAAATCTCTACACGTCGCTGAACACCGGCATAAATTTCATAATATCCATACTGGGTTCAGCTGAAAACCTAAGAGTTGTGGGCATAGAAAAACTGGATGAAGCAGGCAACATGGGATATAGGATATTCTTCAACTATATTGAGGACAACATAACGGTCTATCCTCACAGGGAGGATAAAAAAAGCTACTTGGAAGTGGAAGTC
Source organism: Peptoniphilus sp. (assembly GCA_030532275.1). GTDB lineage: Bacteria > Bacillota > Clostridia > Tissierellales > Peptoniphilaceae > Peptoniphilus_E. The sequence continues at coordinate 26,715 of JAUNLL010000002.1, forward strand.
TATTCCAACCATGTAAAATCCTTTAAACAGCTGTATAGAAGGAGAGTGGAAACTCATTCAACTGTGGAGGAAGTCCAAAGCATAATGTACTTGGACAGAATTGTGGACAGAAATATCGAGAAATTCGTACCCAGTTCCAATGAGAAATCCCTCAGAGAAATCCTCGGCAAAATAACATCCATAAGCACGGTCTACATAGACGATATGAAGCCGGGCAGCACGGCATTGCTGCCTGCCTTGAAGATAAATTATGAAGGAAGACAACTTTATTTTTCGCTGAAAAGCGGAAGATTTTTAATGGAGATATGAGATGGATTGGGCAAAATCTAAAATAATTTTAATTATAGCGCTTATAATTACAAATATTATTTTATTCACATATATATTAAACGACTACAATGCACGTCAGGACAAAACTCTGTCCAAGGAATTCATCGGCAAAACCGTGCAGCTGTTGGAAGATGAGGGAATAAAACTGGACACGCACATACCCACGAGCAAGTCCAAACTGCCCTCTCTCCTTGTGGAATTTGAAAGCTATGACAAAAAGGACCTAAATGAAAAATTCTTTGCACGAAATGGCAAAATAGAAGATCCCAACAGCGAATTCACTCAAATAACCTTCAACACGGAAACTCTAAGCATAATAAACACCAGAAGAATTATCTACGAAAATTCCATGAAGATAACGCAGAAAAAAGAAGTGGATTTTGCGCAGGCGCAGGAGCTGGCGAAGATATTTCTCATGGATAGAGGATTTAACGTTCAAAATATGCAGTGCAATTATTTTGAAGAGGAGGACAACGTCTTTCGCTTGAGTTTTTCAAAACTCTACGAGGGCGTGGTCATAGAGAGATCCTATACCAACTTCGTAATAGACAACGGAGTGGTCACATCAATGGACAGACTTTGGATAGATGTGAAAAACAAGTCGCAAAATGAAATATATCTCAGTTCAGCACCTAAATCCCTTTTAAGACTTTTGGAGGACAGCTCCGATTATTACAACAGCACCATCACCAGCATAAAGGAGTGTTACTATTTCGACCCCGAAGAACAGGGATATGTAGATGATATCACAAGGGTAATGCAGGGAAGAGCCATACCTGCCTGGAGAATACAGTTTGACGACGGAACCAATACTGTGGTGAACAGTTTTTAACTCTTAAAACAAATTCCGTCTATGGCGCTGAGAAAAAAAATCCCCCGAACATAAAAGTCGGGGTTTTTCTATGCAAATTCCATATTGTGATTAATTGACTACATTTGTGGGATTGCCTGCTAAGAAATTCGCCACATTGTCTATGGCTATTCTGAGCAGCCTTGCCCTTGCATCTTCCGCCGCCCATGCCATGTGCGGTGTGATGAATGCGTTTTCAGCTTTTAGTAGGGGATTATCGTCGGGAATGGGTTCCGTGGACACTACGTCCAACCCTGCTGCGTAGACTTTGCCGGAGTTCAGCGCATCTGCCAAATCTCGATCCTTAACCAATCCTCCACGGGCGGTGTTGAGTATTATCACGCCATCCTTCATCTTTGCGATATTATCTCTGTTTATTATCTCTGCGGTTTCAGGAAAGAGCGGGCAGTGCAGAGATATGACGTCGGAGTTTGCAAATAGAGTATCGAGGTCGACGAATTTTACATGGTCGGTATCTTCTCTCGGCGTCCTTGTGTAGCAAAGCACTTTCATAGATAGAGCTTGTGCGATTTTAGCTACCCTCTGTCCAATTGCACCGTATCCGATCAATCCCATGGTCTTGTCAGCGAGTTCAATCAAGGGGAAATCCCAAAAAGTCCAATCCTTTCTTTTGCTCCATTCGCCTTCTTTTACACGATGGGAATGGTATCCGATTCTGTGGCATATTTCAAGGAGAAGCCCCATGGTGAATTGAGCCACTATATCGCTTCCGTACTCGGGAACGTTGGTAACGGTTATGTTTCTATCTCTTGCGGCCTTTATATCCAACACATTGTATCCTGTGGAAAGCATACCCATGTACTTAATGTTGGGAGAAGCATCGATTATCTCCTTAGATACAGGCACTTTGTTTAAAAGAACCATATCATTATCGGCAATTCTTTTGAGTATTTCATCCTTATCCACGGTCAGATCGTGGTATATTGTCAGCTCTCCAAATTTTTTCAAAGGTTCATAACCACCATCGCCTAATTTCAAGCTATCTCCATCTAGAACAACAATTTTCATAAATTCTCCCCCTTATGTTTTAAATTTCATGTGAAAGTGATTTAATTTACATTAATACACAGAACTTTTACCTTTAGCTATCAGTTTTATGAAAAAATATACTCTATAATATAATAAATGCGCCAAAAAATAAATGCCTTAATTTAATTATAGGAAACAAGTTGAGTTTTGCCCAAGAGATATAATTATGGTAAAATGTTCTGATGGAGGTTATTAAATGAAGTTTTGTTCATTATCCAGCGGTTCATCGGGTAATTCTCAATATATTGAATATAGGGACACGAAGGTGCTTGTGGATGCGGGACATTCGGGCAAAAAAATCGAGGAGCTTTTAAAGTCTGCAGGATCCGACATCAAGCAAATAGATGCGATTTTTTTGACGCATGAACACATAGACCATGTGAAGGGCGTGGGAGTTCTATCCAGAAGGCACGGCATCAAAGTGTTCACCACTTTGGAAACCTGCAAAGCGATGACATCCATCACCAAGGAGATAGATCCCAACAATCTGTATCTTTTTGAAAATAATAAACCCTTTTATTTTAAGGATCTGTATATAGATCCCATGGATTCTTTCCATGATTGCATCAAGGGCACTTGTTACAGCATAGTGGGAAATGCAAAAATTTCAATCGTAACTGATACCGGTTGGGTAAATAGTGAAATGATGGATAAGATGCAAGGGTCCTCTCTTTACTATATAGAGGCAAATCATGACAAAGATATGCTCCTTCAAGGTTCCTATCCTTGGGCTACGAAGCAAAGGATTCTCTCCAACAGAGGGCATCTCTCCAACGAAAATACCGGGGAGATTTTAAACAAGCTGCTCAAGAGAAAAAATGAACGAGTTATGCTTTCTCACCTTTCAAAGGACAACAACGATCCCAAGCTCGCCGTGAGAACTGTGAGGGATTCTCTGCAAAGAGGCAATATAAAAGAGGGAATTGACTATATAATGGAAGTTGCACCGAGAGATAATATATCGAATATATACGAATTATAGGAGGAAAAATGAAGATACTTCTGACTAATGACGACGGATTTTTTGCACCGGGAATAAAGGCAATGGCCAAGGCTCTTTTAAAGGAAGGCCACGATGTGAAGATTTTTGCGCCGGAATTTGAAAATTCAGGCAAAAGCCACTCCATTACCATCATGGAAAAACTCCATGTGAACAAAGTGAAAATCAAGGGATTGGATTGCGAGTGTTACAGTGTTTCGGGAACTCCCGCCGACTGTGTGAGAGCGGCAATACAAATCGAAGGTAACAATTTCGACTATTGTTTTTCAGGAGTGAATTTAGGGTATAATGCAGGTATGGATATACTCTATTCAGGAACTGTATCGGCAGCCATAGAGGCCAATGTATTCGGCATAAATGCCATAGCTGTATCGGCAAAGTACGCTCGTGAAAAGACGAGATTTTCATCGGCGGCAAAATCAGCCATAGAAGTTTTTGATAGACTTCACGACAAACTTGACGGAGTGCAGGTTTTAAACGTCAATGTACCCAATTTAAAATATGAAGAACTAAAGGGAATCAAAATCTGTAGAGTTGGCGGTTCCGTACTTGACAAGTACGAAACTGTTAAGACTGAAACGGGTTACACCCTGGAACTTCACGGAAGAAACAGTGAAAAGGAAGTAAGTAAATCTGACAGATACTATCTTGAACAAGGATATATTACCGTGACACCCTTGGTATATGATTTAAATAATACAGAATTAATAGAAAAGTTAAGTGATGAAATATGAAATTAAACAAATGGAAAGTGAGAGAATCTCTGTCTTATAGGATATTTATATCCTTGATAGCTCTCACGGCTATGATAACTTTTATCTCGAAGGACAATCTTGAATTGGACGGGATAAAGTATGTTGCAGTGGGTTTGTCCGCAGCATCTCTCTTGGTGCTGATCTTCACCAATGCCATGAACATGGTGGAAACAAAGGACTACACCGCCAAGAGATTTTTCAACTTGGGAATAAACATCATCTTCTTTGAAAATTTGGCATATGTATTTTGGTTTAAGTTGCAATGACCTATAAAATAGAATATAAATCCGCTAATAAAATCGACGATATTCAGGCTGTGATATGGGATTGTGAAAGCCCTAAGGCCCTGCTCCAAATCGCTCACGGAATGAGTGAGTATATAGACAGGTATGAGGATTTTGCGAAATTTTTAAATACCAAGGGCATAGCGGTGGCGGGAAACAATCACTTGGGACACGGACCTGCGGCCAAGACCTTGGGATATTTCGGCGAGGGAGAAGTTTGTGAGTATTTAATAGATGATATGAAGTATCTGTCGGATTACTTGCAGGACAGGTACTCTTTGCCGGTTTACTACTTGGGTCATTCCATGGGATCCTTTATACTCAGGTATTTTTTGTCAAAATATCCTGCAGAGAAGGCTGTGTTAATGGGCACGGGATATGTGGACAAAAGACTTGCAAGCCTGCTTGTGAAGTTGTCAAGGCACATGATGAAAAGACATGGTGAAAAATACGACTCAAAATTGCTCTACATGATGACTGTGGGTGCCTACCAACTGAGAGTGCCCAAGGGCGAGATATGGCTTAGCAAAAATCTGGACAACGTCATGAAGTACAAAGACGATCCCTACTGCGGATTTAATTTCACAGCAGGAGGATATGAAGTCTTGGGCGAGTTGCTCAAGAGGATAGTGGATGAAGATATAATTTCAAGGACTTCCAAGGATGTGGAAATGCTCTTTGTGTCAGGATCGGAAGATGCAGTGGGCGACATGGAAAAGGGAGTTATAAAGGTTCATGACTTCTACAAAAAATTAGGCTATGAAAATTTGGAAGTGGAATTTTTTGAGAATATGCGTCATGAAATATTAAATGAAAAGGACAATATAAAGGTTTACAATAGAATATATGAATTTTTAAAGACCCGCTAAGGGGTCTTTTTTTGTCAGTTTATTTTCTTTAAGTCTGCGATTAAGTTGTCGATTTCCTCAGGAGTGGTTCTGTAAGACGTGACAAAACGCAGGATTTTTTCATCTTCGGAGTAGGGAGATACCTCAAAGGAGTTGTTTTCTGCAAGTCCTTGGATTTTTTCCGTGGGATACAGTATGAACACTTGATTGCTCTGCGGTTCTGCATAGAATTTCACACCCATATCTCTCAAGGATTGCGCAAGGTGTATGCTCCTTTCGTAGCTAGTTTTTCCCAATTCATAGTACAGTCCGTCTTCGAAGAGGGCTTCAAATTGTGCACCCAAGATAAATCCCTTGGCAAGTACCGCACCTCTTTGCTTCATGTAGCGCCTTATGTTCTTCTTCAAAGCATCATTTACTATTACCAGGGCTTCACCGTAGATGGCGCCGTTTTTAGTACCGCCCAGCGTGAAGATATCGCAGATGCTACACAGGTCCTCAACTTGCACATCGGAAGCTGCAAGTCCCACCGCCATCCTTGCTCCGTCTATGTATAGATAGCAGTCCAATTCCTTACATGTGGCGTAAATATCCTTTATTTCCTCGAGGGAATAGACCGTTCCCAATTCAGTAGTTTGAGAAATATATACCAATTTCGGAGAAACGGTGAATTCCTCGGACAGTTGCGAATATTTTTTTCTTATGGACAGACTGTTTAGCTTACCGTCCTCGGTAGCGACGGTTTCAATTTTTTTGCCCGTGGCTTCAATGGAGCCTGCCTCGTGGGCGTTAATATGGCCGGAGTCTGCGGCTATTATCCCTTCATAGGGCATTAAATTTGACGTTATGGCTATGATGTTGGCAATGGTTCCGCCGCTTAAAAATTCTATTTCAACATCTTCTCTTTTTAAATCTCTCTTGATGAGTTTCTTTGCTCTGTCTGTGTATGTGTCGAAACCGTATCCCACATTGCCCTTGGGATTTACTTCTGTTATCCTCTCAAGGACCCTTTCGTGGCACAAATCGTTATAGTCATTTAAAAATACATTCATTTCTTTCACCTCAATGTTATAATTATTATATTACTTATTGGCAGGAAAGGAAGATAAAAATGAAAAATAAACACGGAGCGAATATCTTCGACATATCCAGGCAGTATGGATATGACTTAAAGGATATTGCGGATTTTTCCTCAAATATAAATCCCATGGGTGCAAGCCCCAGGGCGAAAAAATACTTAATTGAAAACATAGACATGGTCAGCACCTACCCCGATACGGACTATGTGGAACTGAAAAATGCCATGGTGGAGTACTCGGGAGCAAGAGCCGAAAATATACTCCTCTTCAGCGGAACGACAGAGGGCATAGTCAATTATATAAAACTCATAAATCCCAAGAGGGCAATGCTTTTATCTCCCTGCTATTCAGAATATGAAAGGGAACTTAAAAGGATAAATTCAGAGATATTCTACTACGATTTAATGGAAGAACAGGAATTTAAAATAAATGTGGCAGACATCATCGATCAAATTCAAGAGAAGAAAGTGGAGATGCTCGTCTTCGCAAACCCCAACAATCCCACAGGCACGATTTTGAAAAGAGATGAGATAGAGAAAATATTGCAGAACACCACTGTGAAAATCCTGCTGGATGAAACCTACGTGGAATTCACCGACACCGACGTGTTTTCATCGGTACCCCTTACGGAGAGGTACGAAAATCTCTTTGTGGTGCGTGGAGTCAGCAAGTTTTTTTCCATGCCGGGAATCAGATTGGGTTATGGAATTAGCAGTTCACAAGAGATAAAGGATTCCGTAAACAATGCGGAGATCCTTTGGAATATAAATATCTTTGCCGACATCATGGGCAGAGAATCCTTTTTAGATCGCCCCTACCAGAGGGAAGTCTACGAGTTCATAACAGATCAAAGAGAGCTAATGGTGAAGGAGTTGCGAAAAATAGAGGATATAAAAGTATTTGATTCCTACGGCAACTTCGTACTTTCAAAAATATTAAAGGATAAAACCGCTGCTCAACTGAGAGAATACCTGCTTAAATACGGAATGGTGGTGCGAGATTGCTCCAATTTTAAGAATTTGAGCGACAAGTATTTCAGATTTTGCATACTAAAAAAGGAACAAAATCAAAAACTTCTAAGAGGAATAGAGGAATTTTTTCGATGATTTAATTTGTCCAAATTTATACACAATCTTAACAATTTCTTAATTATGTTGTTATAGAATCTAAATAGATATGCACTATAATAAAAATATAATCAAGAGAGGAGAAGCATTGTGGATAAAATTCAAAGGAAATCAAGCATAAAATACTGGCTCAATATTGCAGCTATAATATCCACCGTACTTTGTTTAGGATTTGTGTATTACGGATTTAAAACAGGCATATTCACATCTGAAAACGAACTGGCGAGTTTCCTGCTTAAATTCGGCATATTGGCTCCTGTGGCGATGATCGCACTTCAGGCGCTGCAAGTGGTATTTCCGGTGGTTCCTTTTGCCATGGGATTGGTGGTCAGCATACTGCTCTTCGGTCCTGTGAAGGGATTTATATACAATTATATAGGCATATCCCTAGGCTCAATCATAGCCTTTTTAATAGCAAGAAAGTACGGAGTGGATGTGCTTAATCTTCTCTTCAAGGAAAAAACTGTGGACAAGTACAGAAGGATAGGAGCGAACAAGAAATTCGTCAGATTTTTTACCATGGCTATATTTTTTCCCATAGCGCCTGACGATTTTCTGTGTTACTTGGCAGGAACTACCAAGATGAAACTGAAAACTTTCATTCCCATAATACTGCTGGGCAAACCGCTATCCCTTGCCTGTTACAGCTTCGGACTTAATTTTTTGGCAAAGTACATTTCGGTCTTTGTCGGATAGGTGGCATAATGAAAGTTTTACTATATACTAAGAATCAAAAACTAATAGATAAAAGCGGCGTGGGAAAGGCCATAGAGCATCAAAAGAAGGCTCTGGACAGTTTGGGGATAAAGTACACCACGGACTCCAAGGAGGATTTTGACATAGTGCAAATAAACACGGTTTTCCCTGCATCGCTACTGACCAGTTTAAAATCCAAGAAAAAGAAAATTCCCGTGGTCTATTACGCACATTCCACGGAGGAGGACTTCAAAGAGTCCTTTGTAGGTTCCAACCTGCTTGCTCCCATATTCAAAGCGTGGATCAGCTTTTGCTACAATTCGGGAGATGTTATAATCACACCTACGGAATATTCCAAAAGACTTTTAAAGAGCTACAAAAACATCAATAAGCCCATAATCAGTCTGTCCAACGGAATAGATACTCAGTTTTACAAGTATGATGAGGAGAATAAAAACAGATTCAGAAAAAAATATTCCCTATCTCCTGAAGATAAAGTGGTGATGTCGGCAGGACACTACATAGAGAGAAAGGGAATTATAGAGTTCGTTCAATTGGCACGGGAACTTCCTCAATACGAATTTTATTGGTTCGGCTACACAAGCCCCGCCATCGTCACCAAGGAAGTAAAGGCAGCCGTTGAAACAAAACTTCCCAATTTACACTTTCCCGGATATATCAACAAGGAAGAATTAAGAGATGCCTACACCGGATCGGATCTATTTTTATTTTTGACTCACGAAGAAACGGAAGGCATAGTACTCCTTGAAGCTCTGGCATCTAAATTGCCCGTATTGGTAAGAGATATACCCGTCTTTGACAACTGGCTCAAAAATGGAGTAAATTCCTACAAGGCGCAAAACCTAGAGGAATTTAAGGACAAGATTCAACTCATATTAGAAGGTGAAGTGCCCGATTTGACAGAGAAGGGATACCAATTGGCTCTGACGAGGGATTTAAAAAACATAGGAAAGGAACTTAAAAAAATTTACAGTTCAAGAAAATTGGCCTAGGACAATTACATTTACAAACTCTCTTTTAGATAGGGATTTATCCGAAGGGGAGTTTTTTAATTGTCGGGAAAGGATTAAAAACCAGGGATGAAATTCATAGAGCTTATCTTTTTAAAAAAATCATATTTATAGTATAATTGTGTCGGTTGAAATATTTAAGATGAAGAAAAAAAGGGAATGTCATTGAAATTATCACCTTTGCAACTGTCAGTTGACAAAGTTCAAAGGCGACTTTATGGAATGCAACTGATGATTTTGTTAATATTGACCCTAAGAAAAGACGAAACACTCAAGTGAAAGGAGTTAGTTATGATATTAGCGGAAAAGATATTAAAACACAGAAAAGAAAATAACTGGTCACAGGAGGATTTGGCATATAAATTAAATGTGTCCAGACAATCCATATCCAAGTGGGAAAGCGGAGCGTCCATTCCCGATATTGAAAGAGTGATCTTGATGTCGGAGATTTTTGGAGTTAGCACTGACTACCTGCTCAAGGACGAAGTGGATATAGTGGAAAGTGAAAGAGAGTACACCTTGCCGGACAATGAAAATGCAAGGAGAATAACCCTTGAAGAGGCCAATGAGTTCATGGAATTTAGCGAAAATCACGCAAAGTTGGTGGCGCTGGGAGTGGCACTGTGTATATTAAGTCCCGCCCTTCTGATATTCCTCAGTCATCTATCGGAGGCGAAAATAATCGACATGAGTGAAAGCGTCGCAGAAGGAGTGGGCGTAGTTACAATTTTTCTCATGGTTTCGGCAGCTGTGGCAATATTTATAAATTTTTCCATGAAGATGAAGGAATACGAGTATTTTGAAGAAGATTTTGACCTTGAATACGGAATAGCGGGCATAGTGGAGGCGAAGAAGGAGAAGTTTAAACCTCAACATAGAAAATCCATAATAGCGGGCGTTGCTCTCTATATACTTTGTTCAATACCCATAATAATGATAGCATCCTTGGGATTTTCGGAAACGGTTCAAACTTCAGGTGTGGCATTGCTCCTATTGGCCGTCGCTGCAGGGACCTTTATGATCATAAGAGCGGATGGGATACTGGCATCCTATGATAAAATTTTAGAAGAGGGAGATTATACCGAGGAGAAAAAACAGCAGAGGAAAAAATTGGAAACTCTTGCGGAATTATACTGGATAATCGCAACGGTAATATACCTAGCGTGGAGTTTCTACACCTTTAATTGGTGGTTCACCTGGATAGTATGGCCCATTGCAGGAGTGCTTTACCTGTTAGTTGAGAAACTTGGCGAGATCTTTATAAAATAGAATTGTAGATGAGTTACTATTTAAAAATTTAATGGGTATTATAGTTAAAAGATGAATAAAGGAGAAGATATGGAACTGCACATAAAGAAAATGGAGGACTTCAGTACCTTTGAACTCCATGAAATATACATGATCAGAGTGGGAGTTTTCATCGTGGAACAAAAATGCCCCTATCAGGAGATAGACGCCATAGACAGAGATGCCTACCACATTTATTTCAAGGATGATGAGGGAATTAAAGCCTACTTGAGATTATTTGAAGATGAAGAAGTGCCCGGCAAATATAAAATCGGAAGAGTGATCTCCACACAGAGGAGAAGGGGTTGGGCAAGTAAGTTGTTGAGAGAAGCCATTGATTTCACCCTTGAGGAATTAAAGGGCGAAGTAATTGAGCTTGAGGCACAGACCTATGCGAGAGCACTCTATGAAAAGGCCGGATTTAAACAGATTTCAGAACCTTTCTTAGAAGATGACATAGAGCATATAAGGATGGAACTTAAATTAAAGGATGTAGAGTAGGTCTGGAAAAAGACCGATTAAATTAATTTAATTGCATAAAATCGGCAAAATCCCTTCCATTGGAATTTCAGGAGGGGATTTTTAAATTGTGTGGATTGTGGAAATAAAAAAACCCCGAAAAGGGGTTTTTGATTTTAAATTCCATTGCGTACTATTGAAGTTTGTGAATGAAAAGTCCGGATCTGGGCTTGGGTTCAAACCAAGTGGATTTCGGCGGCATTTCCTTATTTGCGTTTGCCACTGTCATGAGTTCGTCAAGGGATGTGGGATATAGTGAAAAGGCTATTTCCATATCTTCTCCAACTCTTCTCTCCAGTTCTTCTAGTCCTCTTATGCCTCCGATGAAGTCGATTCTATCGTCTGTCCTGGGATCCTTTATTTCTAGGATGGGAGAGAGCAATTTGTTTTGGAGTATGGATACATCTAAGTCTTCTATTTCATCTCCCGTCATTTCTCCATTGTAGGTGAGTTTGTACCATTGACCCTTTAAGTACATTCCGAATTCCGATTTTTTTGAGGGTTTCAGTTTTTGGTCGACTTTTTCCAATTTAAAGTTCTCTTCTATTTTTTCAAGGAGTTCTTCGTGAGAAAGTCCCTTTAAGTCCTTGACCACTCTGTTGTAATCGTAGATTTGCACATTGTCAGAGGGAAAGAGGATGGACATGAAGTAGTTAAATTCTTCGTCGCCCTTAAATTGGGGATTTTCTTCTCTTCTCTTTAAAGAAACCTTAATGGCCGATGCACTTCTGTGATGACCGTCTGCTATATAGAGATTGGGTATTTCCGTAAAGTAGTTTTCCAAGTCTGAAATAGTCTTTTCATCTCTTATGGTCCAAATTCTGTGTCTGACTTCGTCGTCGCTGATGAAGTCTATTTCTGAAGGTTCTTTTACGCATTGGGCAATGGTGTTTTTGATTTTTTCTTCATTTTTGTAGGTTAAGAAGATGGGACCGGTGTTTGCATCAAGGGCATCGATGTGGTTGATTCTGTCGATTTCCTTTTCTGCACGGGTTTTTTCATGTTTTTTAATGGTTCCGTCCAAGTATTCGTCCACTGAGGTTGCACATACAAGGCCCAGTTGAACGTGGTTATTCATGGTCATTTCATAGAGGTACAGACAATTTTCATCTTCTTGCATGAAGTAGCCCTCATCCCACATTTTTTTGAAGTTTATGACGGCGTGTCTGTTTATTTCAAGGTTATCTCCATGAAAATCCTCGGGAAGTGTGGCAAGGGGTAAGTCCACTTGCAAAAAGCTCAAGGGATTTTTGTTTATTTCTTCTCTTGCTTCTTTGGTATTGTATACGTCGTAGGGAAGAGCGGCAACTTTTGCGCTGTATTCAGTCTTGGGACGAACCGCTTTAAATGCTTTTATTGTAGCCATTGGATCCTCCTATTTTATAAATCTTACTCTTACTACGCCTTCTATTTTCCACAGTTCATCCTTCAATGTTCCGTCCACTTCAGAGTCTATATCTATCATGGTGTATGCCCAGTTGCCCTTGTGTTTGTTCAAAAGGTTGGCTATATTTATGTTTTTTTGAGCCAGAACAGCTGTTATTTGTCCTATCATGTTTGGAATATTTCTGTGATTTACAGTTATTCTATGCACGCTTTGACATACTCCCATATCGCTGTCGGGGAAGTTGACGGAGTTTTTGATGTTTCCGTTGTTGAGGTAGTCCATCATCTGTCTTACTATCATTTTTGCAGAGTTTTCTTCACTTTCAGGAGTAGATGCTCCCAAGTGAGGGATGTTGATGGTGTTGGGTAGAGTCAGGGTTTCTTCGTTGGGGAAGTCGACCACATACTTTGCCACAGTTCCGTCTTCAAGGGCAGCTCTTAGGGCTTTCAAATCAACTAAACCGTCTCGTGCTATGTTTATTAGTCTAAGGCCCTTTTTAGCATCCTTTAAAAGTTCTGCATTTACGAATTTGTCGGTGTCCTTTGTGAAGGGAACATGGATTGAAATGTAGTCGCACATAGAGAACATTTCCTTCAGGCTCTCGATGTATTTCACATGAGTGTCCAAGTTCAATGCGCTTTCAACGGACATGAAGGGATCCAGTCCATAGACGTTCATGCCCATGGAAACTCCCATTGATGCGACCAATCTGCCTGTGGCGCCCAGTCCTATTACTCCCAAATTTTTTCCGTATATTTCAGGGCCGATAAAGTTTTTCTTGTAGGCTTCCACTTCTTTTACAACATTTTCATCTTTGTCCAGCGTCTTGACCCATTGGATGGCGTCGCCGATTTTTCTTGAAGATATCAACAATGCCACTGTGACTAATTCCTTTACGGCATTGGCATTTGCTCCCGGTGCATTGGAAACTACTATTCCCCTTTCAGAACATCTTTCTATGGGTATGTTGTTAGTTCCTGCGCCTGCTCTACCGACGAATCGCACGTTTTCTCCGAATTGGAATTCATGCATATCGGCACTTCTGACCAATATGGCATCGGGATTTTCTTCCTCCGATGAAGCTATGAAATTAGGTCTTAGAAGTTCCAATCCTTTATTTGAAATATTGTTTATCGTTTTTATTTTATATGTTCTAATATTGTCCATTTCCACTCCTTAAGAATTTTGTCTTTCAAAATCTTTCATATAATCCACCAATGCACGCACTCCTTCCAAGGACATGGCATTGTAGATGCTCGCTCTCATACCGCCCACAGATCTGTGACCCTTGATACCTATGATGGATTTTTCCTTGGCGCCCTTCACAAAGGCTGCATCCAAATCCTTATCGCCTGTGACGAAGACTACGTTCATCAGAGATCTGTCCTCAGGTGCGACGTTGTTTTTGTAGAGCTTGCTGTTGTCTATGAAATCGTATAATAGATTTGCCTTTTCTTCATTTATTTGTTGAATTGCCTTTACTCCGCCTAAATTTTTAAGCCATTTCAGTACCAGACCGCATATGTATATGCTGTAACAGGGGGGCGTGTTGAAGAGTGAATCTTTTTCCAGGTGAGTTTTGTAGTCTAAAATTGTAGGCAGCACTCTTCCGTCATCGGGCAGAAAATCCTTGTTTATTCCCACGATTGTAAGACCGCTGGGCCCTAAATTCTTTTGAGCTCCCGCAAAAAATATATCGAATTTGTTAACATCGTATTCTTCAGAAAGTATATTTGACGACATATCGGCAACCATTTTTGTACTTAGTGAATTGATCACTTGGGGTGCTGTCCTGGTTCCGTAAATCGTGTTATTGATACAAAGATATAAATACTTAGATTCTTTGTCAATTTCATCTCCATTAATTTTAGGAACACAGGTAAAATTTTCGTCTTCGGATGAAGCTAAAATCTCCACATTGCCGAAGAGTTTTGCTTCTTTGTAGGCCTTTTTCGCCCAGGAACCGGATATCACATAACTCGCCTTGTCGTCTTTTGACAAAATATTCATGGGTACCATGGTGAATTGCGTGGATGCTCCGCCCTGTAAGAACAGTATTTCATGTTTGTCATCCAAATTCAGCAGTTCTTTCAGTAAGGCCTTGGTTTCCTGATGAATTTCATCATATTCAGCACTTCTGTGGCTCATTTCCATTACGGACATTCCGGAGCCTCTGTGGTTTAACATCTCCGCAGAAGCTTTTTCTAAAACTTCCAGCGGTAAAGTTGCAGGACCGGCTGAAAAATTATAAATTCTTTCCATTTTTTTCCTCCTATGTTCAATATTAATCCTTGCAAATAGCGAAAGATTTACAATATTATACTCTCAATAATTTATTTATACAATGAGAAAATTCAAATAAAAACCTTTGTCTGTTAAATTTCACCTAAAGTTTAAGATAATTTTACAAAGTACCTCCGAGAAAAATAATTGGGATAGGTGCTAATTTTTGGTACAATATACATAAAGTGAGGTAATTATGAAAACATCTTATATATTAATGATAGTAACTATAATTTCAAAGGTTTTCGGATTGGCGAGGGAAAAGGCCCTTGCGCATTTTTTTGGAACCAGCATGGTGGCAGACGTCTTTCTAGTGGCCTTTCAGATACCCATGACCTTCACCAACGTCATATCGGGTGCCACCGCCAACGGATACATTCCCCTATACAATGAAGTGTTGGAGAAAAGGGGCGAGAAAAAGGCCAATGATTTCACTGCCAATTTATCCAATATAGTATTTTTATTTGCCTTGGTGCTGTCCGTTGCAGGCATTGTCTTTGCAGAAGGGCTTGTCAGCATGATGGCCATAGGATTTGAGGCGGAGAAGTTCGACTTTGCCGTGTTCATGACCAGAGTTGCACTGCTGAGTCTGTGTGCGACGTCGGTATTTTCCATCTTCAAGGCCTACCTTCAGGTGAAGAGGCATTTCATAGTGTCAATTGCTCATGCCATCATCATGAACATAATCATAATTTTTTCCATGGCTCTCTCCTACAAATTAGGAGGCAGTTACTTAGCCTATGGAATTTTGGCAGGCTTTGTATTTCAATATGTGATATTCTTGCCCTATTTGAAGAAGACCGGTTACAAGCACAATTTGAGTTTCAACATTAAAGATGAAAATTTTGTTAAACTGTTAAAAATAATACTCCCCGTAATTATTTCCACATCGGTGATCGAGCTGAATTTCATAATATCGAAATCTCTGTCCTCATCTTTGTTTTCCGGTGCCATATCATCTCTTAACTACGCCTACAAGCTGCAGAGTTTTGTCACGGGCATAGTGGTGACTTCCATAGTCACGGCGGTATATCCCGAGATGGCAAAATTCGGTGCGAAAAAAGATTATGTAGGGCTTAGACATCAAACGGGTGATGCTCTCGTAACCATGGCAATATTGGTAATTCCTGCATCCATAGGATTGTTTATATATTCGGAACCCATAGTTAAATTTCTCTTCGTGGGAGGAGCCTTTTCAAAGCAGGACGCTTACATCACGGCGACCGTACTCTCCTTCTATGCGCTGGGCATAATCGCCATAGGCATAAGAGAGATAATCTCCAGGGTTTTTTACACCGTCATGGACGCAAAAACTCCCGTGGTAAACTCCGTGATCATGGTGGCAATAAACGTAATTTTAAGTATAGTGTTGATTAAAAAACTTCAGATAAGAGGACTTGCCCTTGCAACGACTCTATCCTTCATAATAGGTGCGGTGATGATCTACATAAGCGCACGAAGAAAAGTGGGAGAGGTATTCTCCAAGGACGTAGTAGTGGAGATTTTAAAAATCATCGTGGCATCGGTGACCATGGGCATCCTTTCAAAATTGCTTTTCGATTTTGTCACTCCTCGCTTAGGTGAAATAATGTCGCTGATCTTGGCCATAGGAGCAGCCGGAGTTGTCTATCTGGCAATGCTTTTGTTGCTTAAGAGCAGGGAAATATTCAATATTATAGATAGGTTTAGAAAGAGAAAATAAATTTGCAAATAAAAAATCTCCTGAATTCAGGAGATTTTTGTGTGAAATTTTAAAAGAATTGAGATAAAAATATTATGATGATCGCAAGGGGTGATATGTATTTAATAGATACTATCATCCATTTTTTGATGAGGGGATTTTTTATGTTGGCAGCTTTTATGGTATTGTCCATGCCCCAAACATATCCGCAAAAAATGGCGATTATGAAACACCCGATGACCAATATGTAATTACTTTCGATTTTATCCAAGAGGTTGAACAGAGCATCGTTGTTCACGGAGAAAAATGCTATGATGGATATTATGACTATTGCCACCGTCAGGGATTTATTTCTGGAGAACTTATATTTTTCAGTCAAAAGTCCCACAATAGCCTCAAGTATTCCTATTGAAGATGTAAAGGCCGCTATGTAAAATCCCAGATAGAACAACATCGACAATATCCTGCCGCCGGGAATCAAATTAAAGGCATTGGGAAGAGTCAGAAAACTCAAGGCAACACCCTCTGCAACTTCCAGCCCCGTGGCAAAGACTATGGGCATTATCATAAGACCTGCGGCAATTCCCGCAAAAATCAAAGCTATGCACACAACAGCTGCCGATTTAAAAATATCCTCATCCTTGTCCTTGATGTAGGAACCGAAAACCATGGAGCCCAACATGGCAAGACCCAGAGCGAAGAAAGCCTGACCCAGACAGGTGAGCATAGAATCCAAGGTAAACTTTGAAAAATCCGGTAAAAACAAAAACTTAACACCTTCAATGGCTCCCTCAAGTCTGAAGGAGGAGAGAATAATCACCAGCATGATGATGAATAATATGGGTATCAAAAATTTCGACACCCTCTCGATTCCCTTTTGAATACCGAATTTAATAACAACTACGTTGAGCAATAAATTGAGCATAAAAAATAACATAACCGACGTCTTATTGGCATTGAAGTCGCTGAAGAAACTTTGAACTTCATCAGGACTTAGATTTGACAGATCGCCAGCAATGCTGGAAACAACATATTTAAAAATCCACGAATAAATAGGGGCAGTGTAGCCCAGTATTAAAATAGCGGCAATTAAGTGCAAGTATCCCGCATAATACCATTTTTTGCCCGGCGCCAAAGTTTTGTAAGCGTCGACAGCTGTCCTCTGCGTGGCAAAACCTATGGTTATTTCGCAGGTCATAAGAGGTATACCTATTATTAATATGATAGCTATGTACATCAAAATAAAAATTGCGCCGCCATTTTCACCCACCACATAGGGAAACCGCCAAAGACTGCCAATACCCAAGGCTAGGCCTATGGCTACCAATATAAATCCCAATATGGAACTAAATCCTTCCTTTTTTTCCAATATAATCACCTTCCAATAGATAGTATAATATAAAAGAAATAAAAATAATATGCAAATTTATAAAACTTTGCACAACTGAAAAATATAGCTAAGATCACAGCGAAGAAAGATATTGCATTAAATAAAAAATGGATTTATAATATTATTCTATAAGCGGGTGTGGCGGAACGGCAGACGCGCACGGTTCAGGTCCGTGTAAGGCAACTTGTGGAGGTTCAAATCCTCTCACCCGCACCAAAAAAAGCCCTGTTAGGCTCGTTGAATTAGGGATTTTAGAAAACTGATTTGATGAGTCTTTAGGTGGCAAGAGAAATTTATAAAATATCCATTAAAATGGTATCTCGTCATCAAAGTGGTAATCTTCGTTACCTTCTTCATTTATCTTAGGGTATAATACTTCTATTAGTTTATCAATTGCTATAGGTATATGACTAGAATTTTTAGCAATATATTTTGCTATTCCTTGCTTATTTACTAAATTGTAAGCTGTTGCTTCTTCTTTTAATTTTACATAATTTTCTTCTCCTAATTGATTCTTTATGGTTGTCTCATAATCCTGTCCAAAACATACATAATCGGTTCCTGTTATAATATAATGATATCTTTTTTTATCTTCTGTATATATTTTGGATTCTTCAAAATCTTCTAATATATCTTCGAACAATTTGTTTTTTCTATCTTTAAGATTTTTTTTATTAATGTCACCATCAAATATACAAATACAACGATACCCAAATGATTTATATAGCCTATATAATGTTGGAATATTCGCTTTACCCATACAATTAATAATTTCAATTCCATTAGCTGATAAAAAGTATTTTTTTCTTTCTAACCAAATTGGAATGGCTAATTTTTCAGTCAATCCTTCAACCAATATTATAGTATCTGCAAACATACCCTCTAGTTGTTCTGAATAGAGCCTTAAATCAAAGTAATTACCTAAATTATTAGACGAAATTTTGTTTTCATCTACCCCAG